>JAQXLK010000223.1 GCA_029012085.1 Clostridiales bacterium | reverse complement strand
AATGCAGGAAAAAGGATTAATAGCTCGTGAGAACGGCAAGCGAAAAGGAAAATGGAAAGTTCTTGTCAAAATATAAATCTGTTCTCATATACGGGTGAAATAGAGATAGTCGTATTACTATGCTGAATAAGGAGGTCTATTATGGGAAAAGAGAAAAAGATGCCTAAGATTGCACTCGGAGCATGGCTTGGGGAATGGATGGAACATTTGGCAATTCATATTCCGTGGAAAGTTTGAGACCGGTATATGATGCAGCCATGAAAAATGGATTGAATTTGTGGGATACCGCATTTGTATATGGTATGGGAACATCGGAGAAAATACTTGGTGAATTGATTAGAGATACTTCTAAAGACGAACTTATTATTTCAACAAAGTTTACGCCACAGTGCGATGATGGTACGCCTGAGACAATGCGGCATATGATTGACGGCAGTAAAGAACGACTTGGAATAGATGTAGTGGATGTTTACTGGATTCATAATCCAATGGACGTTGAAAAATATACACCAATGATAGCTCCGTTGTTTAAGAGTGGACAGATTCGTCAGGTTGGTCTGTCAAATCATAGTCTTGCGGAAATTAAAAGAGCAGAAGAAATTCTTGCAAAGGAAGGTGTGAAAGTATCTGCTATTCAGAATCATTTTAGTTTATTAAACAGATCTTCTGAAAAGTCTGGTATTTTGGAATACTGTAAACAGAATAAAATGGATTTTTACGCGTATATGGTTCTGGAGCAGGGAGCACTTGGCGGAAAGTATTCTGCATCAAATCCATTCCCAGCAGGAAGCGACAGGGCAAATACCTATAATCCAATGATGGAGAAAATAGATCAGCTTAACAAAGTGATTAAAGTAGTAGCAGATAAATATAATGCATCAATTGCGCAGATTGCAACAGCCTGGGCAATTGGCAAAGGAACTCTGCCAATCATCGGTGTTACAAAAGTCTCACAGGTCGAGGAGGCAGTAAAAACAGCAAGTATTAATCTTACTGCTGATGAAATTAAACTTATGGAAAATACAGCTGATAAGCTTGGTCTTTCCACAATTCGTTATTGGGAAAAAGAAATGAAATAATAGAAAAGTGAGGTATCAGAATATGAAGAAAAATATCGGAGCACAGTTAGCATTATATCCATGTCCAGTTATTGTTGTGGAGCTATGGTAGGCGGAAAGCCAACCTGGACATTAGTAGCACATGCAGGAACAGTATGCCACAGTCATTTGATAGTGTCACTTGTACATGCGCATTATATCAATCAGGGAATACTTGAAAATAAGAAGTTATCTGTAAATATTGTGGATGAGTCCTGGTTAAAGGCTGCTGATCGAATGGGTGTAATCAGTGGAAACAAAGAAGACAAGTCAGAAGCCTTTTCCTATACCATAGGCGAGAATGGAGCACCGCTCATTGATGATGCAAAGATATCCATTGAATGTGAAATGGATGGAAATTATGAGCTTGAAAATTTTGATAATTTCATCTGCAAGATTTTAGCTACATATGCTGACGATAGTGTTTTAAATGCTGATGGCAAAATAGATTATCATGTATTTAAGCCAGTATTATTCGAGTTCCCAACTTATCAATATTTTAAGGTGGGAGAAAAAGTAGGAAACTGTGGGAAGATGTAGAAAGTAGGAAAACATGAAAAAGATAATATCAATATTATTAATAGGGCTTATGGCTTTAGGGCTTGTAGCCTGTGGTAATACAGCTGGGACAGGTGAAAATAATAATACTGAGAATGTAGGAGAAACAAGTATGACAAGCGATAATACAGAATCTGTTGTTAAAGATAATGAGGCTACAACCAAGCAGGAATCAGAAAATGTTAATATGGAATCTGGAAGTCATATTCTTGTTGTGTATTTTTCGGCTACAGGAACCACAAAAGGTGTTGCTGAGAAAATCGCTGCTGTTACAGGCGCAGATATGTATGAAATAGAGGCAGCACAGGAATATACAGATGCAGATCTTGATTATGGTGATTCAAACAGCCGTACTTCAAAGGAGCAAAATGATTCTTCTGTACGCCCAGAGATAGGATTTCACTTGACGGATATGACACTATTTATATTGGCTATCCTATCTGGTGGGGAGAAGAACCTCGTATCATGGATACCTTCGTAGAGAACTATGATTTTGATGGAATTACAATGATTCCATTCTGCACATCAGGTGGAAGTGGTGTAGGAAGAAGTGATAAGAACCTTGCAGAACATGCAGGCAGTGGCAATTGGCTTAAGGGTGAACGATTAAGCGGCAGTGCATCTGAAAGCGATATAGAAAATTGGATTAGCAATCTTAAGTAGTAGAAAAGGAAAGCAGGTGAGAATGTGTCTATGAATAAAAAGAAGAATATTAAAATTACACGAAGAATTATCGATATATGCATGACCATTCTTATGCTTTGCCTTATGGCATATCAGATGACTGGAGATGTCTTCCATGAATGGATTGGGATAGGAATGTCGGTCCTGGTTATAACGCATCAGATTCTAAACAGAAAATGGTACAGTGCGATTATAAAGGGAAGATATTCATTACTGAGAGCATGGTTTCTTTGCGTTGATATATTGCTCTTAATATCTTTTACAGTAAATGCAATTTGCGGAATTTCAATGAGTTCACATGCCATGCCTTTTATGTACGGGTTTCTTCCAATTGCATTTGCAAGATCTCCTTTTTGGTTCGGTATTATTCTGTAATAGAACCCGACCTTGCTTTCGGGTTCTATTACAGAATAAAGAGTTCAAGGGTTTCTTTGAGCGTTTTTATTTGTGCTATCCTTTTATTCGTTAATCTATATGATATGCAATATTAATGGGTACTTCCTGTTTTGAATTTAAATACGAAACCTTAATTCCAATACGCTTTGATTTTCCCTCTAAACT
>JAQXLK010000222.1 GCA_029012085.1 Clostridiales bacterium | reverse complement strand
ACGAGAAATTGAACAGCGAAAACAGAGCCGAGAATATCGAAGCATTGCGGACAAGATTAAGGCAAACAGAGGAACAATTAACCAACGAGACAGACAGCAGGAAAAGAGCCGACGCAGAAGTCGTGGCATGGAAATTTAAATATGAAAAAGCAGAACAGGAGAAACTTTATGCACAGACACACCAAAAGACGGTAGAGGTAGCTGTTGAGAAAAAAGTGCCTTATGAGAAATGCAAAAAATGTGATTGTACTGCTTACCAAAAAGCAAAAGAAAAATGTGATAACCGTAAAAGTCAGTTGGAAAAGAAATATAAAAATATGACGGCTGGTTATGAAAGAATCCTGTTCCTGCTGGCATGGTACAGCGTAACAACAACACTGTTTACCGCTGTTCTTTCGCCGGTTTTCCTTAGCGATTGTATCACCTTTTTCGGTGCGTTAGGAAAAGGAATGGGAAGCTTGTTTCGAGAGGTTGTGACAGGTGCAGATTCATTTGGACAGTTAAGTAGTGGAATCCAAAACAGTATCGCTTCGGGGATTATGTACTGGCTGATAGCTGGTATAGTTATGGGAATTTTATTCGTCATAACAGGAGTGCTGATAATGGGGATTGGTTATCAGGTAGGAAAAATCTACCGGAAATATTGCTGGGATATCATCAGTATTATGGTGGCTATAACGAGTATAGCTATTGCAATTTACTTTGGGGAATGGATAAAATCAGTTATTCCTATAGATCTCATTATGTTGTTGCTACTGGTACATATGGTTTATATCGGAATCAGATGTTATGTGAAAGAACGGGGACATTATTAGGGAATAAATAGGATATTGAGAAAACGATGATGTAAACTGTCGTTTTCTCAATTTTTTATATGTTTAAAATACAGCTTGATGAACTTGCCTGTATTCTTTTGGGCTACAAAGATAAAATTCTTTAAATTTTTTTGTATAGTATGCTGGCGAATCAAAACCACATTCCTCTGCCACAATAGAAATGTTTTTATCCGGGTATTCCGTTAGTACAGATGCACTTTGGATCAATCTGTATTTTAACAGATATTGGATAGGAGATTCTCCTGTGATTTTTTTGAAACAACGAAGGGTTTCTCTTTCACTGATATTTACAATTTCAGCAATATTAGAAAGAGTAATATTTTCCGGATAATGTTGTTCTATAAAAGATAAGATTGCAGCTACACGAACAGAATTTATATTTTGATGAATACACGACTCGGTTTGTTGAGGTTCCAATTCGGAGTATGTAGTCAGCATAATATGACCAAGCTGTTCCCGGACAGTAAATTCATATGCAAAGGCATCATTTTTTAATGCCTCAAATGCGATAGAAAAACAGTTTGATGCAGATACCCTTTTGTTTTTTAACACAATACCTGAGAAGCGTGTACACGAGATCAAAGGCAGAATATATTTGGAAGCAAATGCAGAATTGACATTACCGGTGATTAAAAGTGGAGAAAAAACAAGAGATTGAAGTTTACAATAAGGATCTCCAGATGCACAATGTAACGCATTCGCATTTATAACAGCGATTTCTCCTGTATGAATAGAGAATGTTTCGGATAATACCTGTAGTTTCATACTGCCTTCGACGATGTGAATGACTTCAAATTCTTCATGCCAGTGCCAGGGAATAAAATCACAGATAGCATTTGTATGTGTTGATTCATAACCCGCACAAGGAAATTCCAGTGAGCCATGCGGCTGAAGTTCTTTATTTTTATTATTTCTGTTTAAGCCACATTTTTGTAAACCCATAACCCTTCTCCTGATTTGTCTGTTTTGTTATAGTATCTGGCGGTTTTAAAATTGAAATCCCATTCTTACGACTATATAATTATAGCATATAATAAAAATTAGGAGAATGAAAAATGAGCTTTTTATTAGGAATTATTTATCTTTCATTTATCAGCCTTGGTCTTCCAGATGCCTTGCTTGGTGCGGCATGGCCGAATATGTATCCTGAATTTCAGGTCCCGGTGTCCTATGCGGGGATAATTTCCATGATTATTGCATTGGGAACCATCATTTCCAGCTTACAAAGTGACCGCCTTACAAGGAAATTTGGAACAGGTAAGGTAACGGCTGTAAGTGTTGGAATCACAGCATTGGCTCTGTGGGGATTTTCTATCAGCCATAGCTTTATTTTATTGTGCTTGTGGGCAATTCCTTATGGTCTTGGTGCTGGTAGTGTAGACGCTTCTTTAAATAAC
>JAQXLK010000221.1 GCA_029012085.1 Clostridiales bacterium | reverse complement strand
GTTCTTCAAGATTTTTAGGTTCACCTTTAATTTCTTTTCTTTGCTCTTCAATCTTCCTTTTTGCTTCATCAGGTGTAACTACACCCCACATTTTATTAAAGGTATACATATTGAACGGAAGAGAATACAGTTCTCCATGATAATTAGCAACAGGGGACTTTGTATAACGATTGAATTCTGCGAACTGTGTAATATACTGCCATACACGTTTATTATTTGTATGGAAAATATGTGCGCCATACTTATGAACCTGAATTCCTTCTATTTCTTCTGTATAGATGTTGCCGCCAAGCTGCGGGCGTTTATCAATCACAAGAACCGATTTTCCCTTCTTTTTTGCTTCATGTGCAAAAATCGCACCATAAAGCCCTGCTCCCACTACCAAATAATCGTACATCTTCATTTCCTCCATTTTTATTTTTCTCCTTTTCTCTGACGAATTGCTGTCATTTGACTGGCATCGATTCCTTCCGTACTGTCTTTTTGAAACAGTATTCGAAATGTCATTAACATCAATTTAAAATCCATCCATAATGAATAATTTTCTATATACGTAAGATCCAACTTCAATTTGTCATATGGTGTTGTATTATACTTACCATATACCTGTGCATAACCCGTCAGACCAGCCTTTACCTTAAGACGAAAATCAAATTCCGGAATAATTTCCTTATACTGAGCCGCAATCTCCGGCCGTTCCGGTCTTGGACCCACTAACGACATATCACCCTTGATAATATTAATCAACTGTGGAAACTCATCAAAATGCAGCGCTCGTAGCACTCGACCCACCGGTGTAACCCGGTCATCATTCTTTTTCGCCAGCTGTGCTCCATTTTTCTCAGAATCCATTCTCATACTGCGGAACTTATAAATATCAAATACCTTATTATCAATTGTCAGTCTTGGCTGCTTATATAGCACCGGACCACCATCATATAATTTAATCAGCAATGCAATTACTAAGAACAATGGTGAAAGAATAACTGCAACCGGAATACTGATTGCAAGGTCTAACAAACGTTTAAAAATTATCTGATCTCCTGACAACCCTTTATTCCGCGAAAGATAAAGCGGCGTATCAAATAAATGAATATTCTCTGAGCCCTTTAATAAAATATCCGAAATCTTTGGCGTAATATAGGTTCTGACACTTTCTGTAAAACAACGTTTCAAAATAATATTACGTTCATAAGCAGGAATATCATAAATGAGTACAGCTTCATAATTTGCAACCATATCGCAAACTCCCTCTAATGGTTCCTCATTTAGGTCTGCAATGTCACAAATCTCGTATTTGTCCTGTCTGGCACTCATCTTCATAATCATATCATCCGGATCCCTGTCATAACAGACTAACAACATCTGTCGTGGCGGATATAGTGCCGCATATATTAACTTGCAAATAAATACCCACAGTAGAATAATAGCAATCTGACAAACTGTCATTTTTAAAAGGGGCATTGTGCTTAAATAATGTCTACTAATCAATACAATCTGTATATACGCAACCACGTTTGCGCACAGAAGCGATAAAATCTGGGAATACAGTACATCCATCAGACGTAAATATCCAATTTTGAACCCACCATATAAATTCGTTAACAAAAAGAGAATTAATCCATATATTCCGATAACTGCCCAGTCACCACGACGAAAGAAAGGATTTTCCAGCTGTTCTACATAGGAGCCGTACCACACAAAAGCAAAAACTGCCATATGTGCTGCTAAAATTACAAACCCTTCAAAAAAATTAATAATTCTCTTAAACCGTTCCCTTTTCTTCATCGATACACATCTCCACTACATAATTGCTTCTGCAATCTGCTCCATCTTTCTATCTTATTGTAGCTGTCCATTTTTCTTAAAGATATACTTTTTACCTTTAATTCGAATCGTCTTACCTTTTACCATCTGTCCATTCTTCATAAAATAATACTTATGTCTCTTATAGGTCAGCCAGCCTTTCTTCATAACACCATCTTTGTCGAAATAATAGCGTTTGCCATCAATTGTTTTAAATCCAATTGTCCGACGCATATTTGCACCAACATAGTATTTCTTACCCTTTGTTGTAATCCATTTATTCTTGGCAAGTGTACCATTAGCGTTACGATATAAATATTTGCCCTTGCTGTCTTTGTACCAGCCTTTTTTAATGTCACAAACACCGTTACTGTCTACTGTGATGCCCGGTTCCGTGGTATTTGTCTTCAGTACACCATCCTCGCCAAACATATAGTATTTTAAACCGATTCTTGTAACACCGGTCTGCATCTGTCCATCATTATTAAAGTAATACTTCTGATTCGATATGGTATTCCATCCGGTACAGGCATTAAAATTTTCCAGATAATAGGTATAGCCTCCAATGGTAAGCCAGCCACTCTGTTTTTTCTTTCCCTGATAATAGTAATGCAGCTTACCAGATTCCTTATGCCAGCCATATTTCAGTGCCGATTCCCGCACTACTGCATCACTTAAATAATCCTTATACATAAAGTCAACATCGACCGTATTCTCTGCAATACCATCAATCTTCTGGGTAGAAGTTGCCTGCCATACTGTGTAAGGATATGTGTCAATATCCGGTTCTTCATAGGTATATCTTGCATACCAGAAATCATAATCCTCTAACTGTTCTGAATCCAAATAATTATTATACCAATTCTGGTTGCAATAAAACATCGGTGCGTATCCTGCTGCAGCAATCGTATCCATATAGGTCTTTGCCATAGCAGTACGTTCTTTTGTTGTTGTCTTATTTATGATATATGCATCTTCAATATCATATGCCACCGGCAGTGATACCGGAATCTCATTCAGCTTCTCTATCGTAAATTCCGCTTCCTTCAAAGCCTGCTGAGGTGTAGTTGCATATGAATAAAAGTATATTCCAATCGGAATTCCTGCATTCACTGCGCCTTCCACATACTCTGAAAAACGCTTGTCCATTGTACAGCTTCTGCTTCCAAATCTGCCTTTTCCATATCCTAAGCGAAGTATAACAAAGGAAACATCTGTCTTTTTTAATTTATTCCAGTCAATGGTTCCCTGCCATTGGGATACATCAATTCCCATTGCAACAACCCCATTATTAAGCTTGGTTACCTGAACACCGGTCTTGGTTCCTGTTTTATAATTATTCCCTTTCTGATTAAAAAAATAATAGGAACCACCAATTTTATGCCAGCCGGTCAGCTTCCTTCCCTTACTGTCCACGTAATATTTTTTACTGCCGTCTTTTATCCATTTTGAAGTCTGCTTTTTTCCATCTATATAATAATATCCGTCTGACCATCCATCTTTTTTTTCAGCCTGTGCATCCAATGATGCACAGGATAATCCCATAATCAGCATGAATGCAGATAAAAGCAAGTAGCTGAGCCATCTTTTTCTGTTATTTGCTTCCAATCTCATCTATGCTTCATGTCCCTTCTTCTTAATCACATCCACTACTTCATCCACATATTGTTTACACAACTCATCTGTAGCTGCTTCCACCATAACACGAATAACCGGCTCTGTTCCGCTTTCCCGAAGTAAAATTCTTCCATCCTCACCAAGTGCTTTCTCCACCTTGTGTACTGCTGCCATAACATCCGGATCTGCCTTTGCTTCCGGTTTACTCTTTACCCGTACATTTTCAAGAAGCTGTGGATATATCTTTAAATCCCTGAATAACTCAGATGCTTTCACTTTTTTCTCTAACAATACTTCCATAAACTTAATAGAAGTAAGAACACCATCACCGGTTGTTGCATATTTGCTGAAAATAATATGTCCTGACTGTTCACCACCAAGAGAATGATTATTCTCCATCATATTCTCGAACACATACTTATCACCAACTGCTGTTTTTTCAAAACAAATTCCTTTTTTATGTAATGCTTTATACAGACCTAAATTAGACATAACAGTCGTAACAACCGTATTATTATTCAAAGTCCCCTGCTCTGACATATAACATCCACATGCATAAAGAATCTTATCACCATCAATAATTTCGCCATTCTCATCTACTGCAAGACACCGGTCAGCATCTCCGTCATATGCAAATCCAATATCTAAATGTTTTTCCTTCACAAGCTGCTGTAACTGCTCAATATGGGTAGAACCACAATTTGTATTAATGTTCGTTCCATTTGGCTCATTGTTAATCACATAAGTCTTTGCTCCCACAGCCTCAAAAACAGCCTTTGCAACGGTGGAAGATGCACCATTTGCACAATCCAATCCCACCCGCATATTCTTATATGATTTTGTAACAAGCGTAATTAAATATCCAATATAACGGTTTCTTCCCATAGCATAATCTACCGTTTTACCAATCTTTTCCTTTGTGGCATATGGAATCTCCGGAATTTTTCCATCAATATAGGCTTCAATCTCTTCCTCCACAGAAGCCTCCAGCTTATAGCCCTGTCCGTTAATTACCTTGATACCATTATCATAATATGGGTTGTGACTTGCAGAAATCATAATACCGCAATCAAACTCATCTAATCTTACAATGTAAGATACACTCGGTGTCGGTGTTACGTGCATAAGATATACATCCGCACCACTAGCTGTAAGACCTGCCACAAGAGAGTATTCAAACATATAAGATGAACGTCTTGTATCTTTGCCGATTACAATGCTTGCCTTTCCATCCTCATGGTTCTTTCCATAATAATATCCCAGATATCTTCCAACCTTGTATGCATGTTCTACTGTTAAATCAACATTTGCTTCACCGCGGAAACCATCTGTCCCAAAATATTTACCCATATTAAATCTCCTCTTTACTTTCTAATAATATTCAATGCATTATGTCTATTTATAATCTCTGCATAGGTGACACTTCCACCAAATTCACCATCTAAGGTCCACTGAATAGGCTCCGGACTCTCAACTGTAATCCTCTTCGCCTTAAACTGATACATATACTCTGGATTAAACTCGCCCATCAAATAAGCCGTAACAGTAGCCTGCAAATCTAATGGACTGGTCGGATACTTCACAAGCAATGCTTCATACAGACCATCATCTAACTGTGCAATTTTACTATTGGGATTAGGAAATCCACCTACTGTCAACGAATTCGTAATCATCCCTAGAAAAAAATCATCTTCAATCACATTATCATCATATGTAATCTTCAAATGATAAGACGTCAGACTCGTCACACTTTTAATTCCTTCCAACACATACGCCATGTGCCCCAGATAGTTCTTATATTCCTGTGGAGTTGTGTATGTTACCTCTGTAAATGCTCCAAATGCAGCCACATAAATAAAGGAATCGCCATTAAAGCAGCCAACATCAATCGGATGCGGATCATACTTTACAATACGCTTTGCTGCCCGCATCGGATCTTTTGGAATTCCAAGACTTCTTGCAAAATCATTTGTCGTTCCACATGGTATATAGCCAATTGCAGTATCACAACCACACTTCATATAACCTGTAACCACTTCATCCATTGTGCCATCTCCGCCTGCACAGACAATTACATCATAAAGCCATCCCTCTTCACTGACAATTCTAGTAGCATCCCCCTTTGACTGGGTTGGATATACTCTCACATTATAATCTGCTTTTACAAACAAGTCCACGATTTCAAATAAATGACTTCGGATATGCTTCTTACCTGCCGAAGGATTCACAATAAATAATAAATTCTTCACCTTGCCTTTCAGCCTCCTATAAACAAACCACTTGCAGTATTATATTCATTACTATACAAAATTCTACTCAACTTGTCTTGCAATGCATATTTATGCATCATATCCGTTCGGATTCTTTGACTGCCATCTCCATGCATCTTCACACATCTTCTCGATACCATACTGTGCCTTCCATCCAAGCTCCCGTTCTGCTTTAGATGGATCAGAATAACAGGTTGGAATATCGCCTGCACGGCGTGGTGCAATTACGTATGGAATCTCCTTACCACAAGCCTTTTCAAAATTCTTTATGATATCTAATACCGAATATCCAATACCTGTTCCTAAATTATATATCACAAGTCCCGGATGCTCCATTAATTTTTTAACTGCACACACATGTCCTCTTGCTAAATCAACAACATGAATATAATCTCTGACACCGGTTCCGTCCGGAGTTGGATAATCGTCTCCAAATACATTTACCTTTTCAAGGACACCAGCCGCAACCTTCGCTACATATGGCAAGAGATTATTCGGAATACCATTTGGTGCTTCCCCAATCATACCACTCTCATGGGCACCAATCGGATTAAAATAACGAAGAAGTGCCACATCAAATGAATTATCCGCTTTGTATATATCTGTCAATATCTCCTCTAACATGAGCTTTGTTCTTCCGTAAGGATTGGTTACTCCTCCAACTTTAGCTTCTTCCGTAATCGGTACAGTCTCTGGTTCGCCATACACAGTAGCAGAAGATGAAAATACAATCTTCTTTACATCATATTTTTTCATCATCTTCACAATGTTAAGGGTTCCCGTAATATTGTTGTCATAATATTCATAAGGCTTCTCACATGACTCACCCACAGCCTTAAGACCGGCAAAATGAATAATAACATCAATACGATTTTCCTTAAAAATCTTCTCTAATCCATCAAGGTCTCTCATATCCGTCTCATAAAACTTTATCTTTTTACCGGTAATTGCTTCCACCCGTGCTATAGATTCCTTACTTGAATTACACAGATTATCCATTGCAATTACATCATAGCCCTCATTTAATAACTCTACATTCGTGTGGCTGGCGATAAAACCAGCACCACCTGTAACTAAAATTGTCATGCCATTATCCTCCTGATAATTATCCTATTCATTGACGAAGTAAAAGGAACTTATTCTGCAGCTCCGGCTCCGCTTCAAATTGTCCCAGAAAAGTAGTTGTTACCGTCTTGGCTTCTGGTTTTTTTATCCCTCTCGCTGTCATACAGCTATGACAACCTTCAATATATACTGCCACATCCGGCGAACCGGCAGCCTTACTTACAATCTCTGCTATATCGGTTCCAATACGTTCCTGCAGCTGAAGTCGCCTTGCAGCCATATCTGCAATTCGCGCCACCTTACTAAGACCAATCACCTTATTCTTCGGAATATACGCAACTGTTACTTTCATATCATACATAAGCGCCAGATGATGCTCACAATAGGAAAACACATCAATATCCTTCACTATCACCATGTCATCTCCACCACCGGCAGGCACCTGAAAGCTCTTCGAAAACATATCGGCAATCTCATCATTTGTGTAATTCATCCCCTCAAAAACCTCCGCATACATCCTGGCTACGCGTTCCGGTGTATCCTTAAGGCCCTCTCTGTCCGGGTCATCTCCTAATGCAACCAATATTCCCCTAATATGTTCTTTTATTGCATTCTGATCGATTGCCATTTTTCTTCCTTCTTTCTATATTATGTAACATTCCTATAGTCCTAAAATATTACGTACAACTGCCTCCATTTCACTCTTATCGCATACCGTATCATGAAGAACAGCAGCACTCCGGATATCCTCAATGGCCTGTGGAATCTTTACACCGGATAACCGATTCAGCTCATCTACAAGTTCAAAATCAGACTGTGATGCATATTTACTGTCAATTGCCTCCATTACACTTCTTGTAAACTTATAAGGGCTTGCAGTAGATGCAATCACAGTTGGAGTCTTATCTCCTGTCGCAGCTACATATTTATCATAAACAGTAGCAGCTACGGCTGTATGCGTATCCATAATATAATTGTCTGACTCGTATACTTTCTTAATGGTTGCTGCTGTTTCTGTCTCAGTTGCAAAGTTACCATAGAATTCTGAAAGATTCTTCTTCATATCCTCTGTAATCTCATATTTTCCGGAAGTTGTAAGTGCCTCCATAAGCTTTGCATTCTTGTCTGAATCATCTCCTGCAATACGATAAATGAGACGCTCTAAATTACTTGAAATCAAAATGTCCATAGATGGTGATGTCGTTAAAATAAACTCTCTGTTCTTATCATAAACACCGGTCTCAAAGAAATCATACAATACTTTATTATCATTTGATGCACAGATAAACTTCGCAATTGGAAGTCCCATTTCTTTCGCATAATATGCAGCTAAGATATTACCAAAATTACCGGTTGGAACTACCACATTAATCTTATCACCTGCTTTAATCGTTCCATCCGCAACAAGACGTGTATATGCATATACATAATAAACCATCTGTGGTACCAAACGTCCAATATTGATAGAATTTGCAGAAGAGAACTGGAAGCCTTTCTCATTCATTGCTTTTGCAAGCTCTTTATTATTGAACATATTCTTAACACCCGTCTGGGCATCATCAAAATTACCGATAATACCAACAACAGAAGTGTTGTCACCCTTCTGAGTTACCATCTGCTTCTCCTGGATTGGACTTACA
>JAQXLK010000220.1 GCA_029012085.1 Clostridiales bacterium | reverse complement strand
CTCATCATGCATAAGAACCAATCCATCCGTTTCCATATCAATGTCTGTACCTTCTTTTTTTTCACAGACCATATCCATGTGTCCCTGTAAAATGACCGGCTCCTCCTGTTCATAGCCTTCGCTTGCAGGCACCAGTATCACCACATTGTATAAATCATCCTGATATACCTCTAAATTTCTTTTTCTGGCAAAGTCCACCAGATAATCACTAATTGCCTTTTCATGATAAGAACCCCTCGGAATTCTACTGATTTCCTCAAAATAGTAAAACACCCGTTCCGGCTCTAAACCTTTTAATGCTGTCATATCCTGCCTCCTGATTCTATTTCATTTCAAAACCTTACTTAAAAGACTTTCCATTCTGTTTACGCTCCATAAAGTATACCATAGATCCAATCAAAATACCAAAGAAAACCACACCACCGATGTTGCCCAGATAAAATTTATCTGAAATCGTAATCCAATCTAAAAAACTACCACTTCCAAAAGGAATCATGGCACATACTGCAAGCAGTATTCCTACAATCCCTTCCCCTGCAATCAGACCGGAAGCATAAAGAATTCCTCTTTCAATAGTATTTTCAACCTGTTCTGATTTTTTTGCTCTTGCATTATAAGCAAGCCTCAATAATCCACCTATCATAATTGGCACGGATAAATGAATGGGAAGATACAGCCCTACTGCAAATGGAAGCACCGGAATCCTTAGAATTTCTATCACTACTGCAACCGCCACTCCAATAAACACAAGATTCCACGGAAGATTTCCTTCCATAACCCCTTCTACCACCATTTTCATAAGAGTCGCCTGGGGTGCTGGAAGCTCTGACGAGCCATACCCCCATGCCTCATTTAACAGATAAAGCACACCACCTATTGTTAATGCAGCCACAATAACACCTATCATTTCACCAATCTGCTGTCTCAATGGAGTTGCACCAACCAAATATCCGGTTTTCAAATCCTGGGACGTATCTCCTGCCATGGCTGCAATAATACAGATAACTGTTCCAATACAAATTACAGCCACCATTCCACTTATTCCCGTATTTCCCATTGCTTTCAACAAAAAAGCTGCTGCAAGCAGGGTTGCAATTGCCATACCGGATACAGGATTATTACTGCTGCCCACAAGTCCTACCATACGGGATGATACCGTTGCAAAGAAAAACCCAAAAACAATAATGATAACAGCACCAAAAAGATTAACCGGAACAACGGGAATTAACCACAATAGAACCGCAAGTATTATAATTCCAATCAGCACAAACCTCGGTGAAAGTTCACGATTCTTAGATATATTTGAAATGTTCCCTCCTCCTGCTTCGTCATTCTGAGCAAAAACCTTCACATCTTTTCTACCATATCCCTTTATGGTATCTGCAAAGGTTTTTCCAATAAGAGGCAACGACTTGATTAGAGAAATGACACCTCCCGCCGCCACTGCACCAGCTCCAATATAGCGGATATAGTTGCTCCATATTCCCCATGTATCCAAAGTACCAATTGCCTCTGTTGCCGGATATAAAATGACATTTTGACCTGCAAGAACAAGTAACGGCATAATCACAAACCATGCAAGTGTTCCACCTGCAAATAAAAAAGATGCTACTCTTGGTCCACATATATAACCCACCCCAAGTAATGCCGGCAAAACATCTGCACCAATACCGGCTCCACGATAACGTTTTACCGAATAATCCACCTCCGATGGAAACAGCTTCAACCCATCCGCAATGAATTTATAGACTGCTCCAATAGCAAGTCCTGCGAATACGGTAATGGATTCGCCGGCATGCTCCGCTGCCAGCAGCACCTTTGCACAGGCAGTTCCCTCAGGATATGGCAAAGAGTCCTTTTCTTTTACAATCAGCATATTTCGAAGAGGTACCATAAATAGAACGCCTAACAATCCACCACATAATGCAATAAGAGTGATTTCCCAAAAAGAAGGAGACGGGATACCCAATTCCCTGCTCCACATAAACAATGCCGGTATTGTAAAAATCGCCCCTGCTGCCAGAGATTCTCCTGCCGAACCAATCGTCTGCACCATATTATTCTCAAGTACCGACTCTTTTTTCAGCAATACACGAATAATTCCCATGGAAATGACTGCTGCCGGAATAGAAGCTGACACCGTCATTCCTACCCTGAGTCCCAGGTACGCATTTGCACCGCCAAACAACACTGCCAATAATATACCTAATACCACCGCCGTTCCTGTAAATTCAACACTTGATTTATCTGTTTTTTTCATTACAAGCTATTCTCCTTATTACATTCTCTCAAAATAGTCTGCATGATAAATCCAATATTTATTCATTAAGGAATACAAAAAGAACCCTGCTGATGCAAGATTCTCTTTCTTATCCCTATTCTGTTATGACCGATAATCTCCATTAATCTTTACATAATC
>JAQXLK010000219.1 GCA_029012085.1 Clostridiales bacterium | reverse complement strand
CCATGAAAGAGAACAAAGAAGAAGTAGTTATTGCAGAGGATTATGCGGATACGAATGTGTCTGTAAAGGTTGTGAAGATTATCCAGAGTTATACCGGAATTGTTAATAAGACGGTGTGGAGGAAGTAGCCTGCAGTGATTCATGAAAATATTAAAAAGAAAAAAGATAAATTAAATATCTGCTTTGTGGCACCTCTTCCTCCACCTTATGGTGGAATCGCGAATTGGATGGCAATGATGTGCCAATATTTGGATAAAGAAAAAAAAGATAGAATTGAATACTCTATTATTAATACTGCACCCAAAAAACGTGTTACAGAGGGGAGAAGGTTGTGGAACCGGATAATTGATGGTGGATTAGACATGCTCCTTCAGAAACACAAATTAAAAAATGCATTAAAAACAGGGAATGTGGATGTGATTCATATGACAACCAGTGGTTCTTTATCCATAATTAGAGACTTTATGTTCTGTTACGTGGCAGGAAAATATCATGTACCAATTGTATATCATATACACTTTGGCCGAATACCGAAAATTCAAAAAAAAAATAACGTGGAATGGAAAATCCTGAAAAAAGTGCTTGAAAGAGTGAAAAGTATCATAGCTATAGATAAGACAACTTATAGTGTTCTGGAAAGGTTATTTGATAAAAAGGTTTGTTATATTTCTAATCCCATTAATACAAAATTAATGCCAGAACAACAAAAGAAATCACAAAAGGTTGTCATGTACCTTGGATGGGTCATAAAGGAAAAAGGAATTGAAGAACTGTTAGAGGCCTGGAATCAAGTATATGCCTGCTATAATGATTGGAAACTTCAGATTGTGGGACCTTGTAAGAAAGAGTACTATGAGTGTTTAAAGGAAATGTATGGCATGAGTAGTGTCGAGTTTTTGGGAGAACAACCACATTATACAGCAATGCAATTGTTGGGTAAGTCCTCAATATTTATTTTACCAAGCTATACGGAGGGATGCCCGTATGTTATATTGGAAGCAATGTCATTAGGTAAAGCTGTAATAGCTACTAATGTGGGTAATATACCGGAAATGTTATCAAAAGATTGTGGAATTATTATTAGGTCTCAAAACAGTAAAGATATAGAAACTTCTTTAAAGCGCTTAATTGATAGTTCGATTGAACGAGAAAATATTGGAACAAATGCTGCTCATAAAGTAAATGATGAATATGAAATTGACAAAATTATAAGGAAATATACACAGGTATGGGAATTGCAGAAGTATGGAGAAAATAGTGAAAACAAAAGTTTTGATGATAATGAATTCCCTTAATTGCGGTGGGGAAGAGAATTTTGTGATGAACCTGTATCGGAAGCTGGATCTTAGTAAAATTCAAGTAGATTTCTTGGTGACTGATACGCCGGGACAAAAGCAATTTTTTGAAAATGAAATTGAAAAGAATGGAAGTAAAATATACAAAGTTCCAGGGAAGATAAGGAGACCACTGAAAACTTTTCATTTGATTTATCAAATAGTAAAAGAGAATCAATATAAGGTGGTTCACAGACACTCGGACAATAGTCTGATGGTTTTGGACTTATGGGCAGCTCGCTTGGGAGGAGCGGTAATGTGCATTGCACATTCACATAATTCGAATGCGTCATCTAAAACAATTAAATTTTTGCATTATGTATTTCGTCCATTATTAAATGTGAGTGCAGAATATAAATATGCTTGTGGAATCGAAGCAGGAAAATGGTTATATGGAAAAAGCAGATTTCGCGTTATAAAAAATGGAATTGATGTAGGAAAATTTGCGCTAAATCCGCAGATCAGATGTCAGATGCGGCAACAATTAGGAATACGGGATGCAATAGTAATTGGACATATAGGAAGATTTGATACGGTAAAAAACCATGAATTTTTAATATCTGTTTTTGAATTGCTGAACAAGAGAAATCCATCAAAGTACAAACTGGTATTGGTTGGAATGGGTGACCTGGAAAAGCGTATCAAACGAATGGCATATGAAAAAAATCTAGAAAAGCAAGTTATTTTTCTGGGAAGACGTAATAATACACAGGAATTGCTTCAGGCAATGGACTTATTCGTATTCCCGTCGCTGTATGAGGGGGTTCCGCTGGCATTGATAGAAGCACAGGCATCAGGGACAAGATGTTTGGTTAGTGACACAATATCAGAGGAGGTTGCGATTACACCTTTGGTAGAGTTTTTACCGCTTGATGGCGGAATTGAAAAATGGGTGGATCGAATTGATCAAATGTCTCTGCAGCTTGATAAAATGAAAGAAGCATCTGGATTGGTTAGAGAAAATGGATATGACATTGAGAACATTGCGTATTATTTTGAAACTATTTATCGGAGGGTGAAATGATTACAATTCTTACACCGACCTATAATCGTGCCTATCGATTGGAACGTTTACACGAATCACTGCTCAAACAAACATCCCGTGATTTTGAGTGGATTATCATAGACGATGGATCCAATGATAAAACTAAAAAGTTTATACCTGAGGATATTGTGTGGAATGCAATTGCAAGGAGGATTGTGAGTGGAAAGTGATGGTTCTTTTTTAATTTCGGTTATTGTTCCTGTTTATAATGCAGAGAAGTATTTGGATAGATGTATCAGCTCGATTACAAACCAATCCTATAAAAATTTAGAAATAATATTGATAAATGATGGTTCCACTGATAATAGCCTTCCTATCTGCAATTATTGGAGACAAAAAGACCGGCGGATAAAAGTTTTTGAACAACAAAATGGTGGTGCTGCTGCGGCTAGAAATGTGGGACTGCGGAATATGACAGGGCAGTATGTAGGATTTGTAGATGCAGATGATGAGATAAAACCATCCATGTATGAGGTTCTTTTAAGTCAGATGCTGCGCACAGATGCAGAGTTGGGAGTCTGCACGGATGTTATCTTAGATGAAAACAGGCATATCATTTCAAAATCAACAGTAAAAAGCAAAATTTTATGCAATGAACAAATTATAATGGATTTTTTAAAAATTCGCATTCCAGGTGGCGTTTGCAATAAGCTTTTTTTAAGCAGTATAATTCAAAGCAGGAATTTGGAATTTGATGAAGATATCATACATAATGAAGATTTCCTGTTTTTCGCAAGATATTGTTTGAAAGCAAGTAAGTGTATATTAGTGAATAAGCCTTTTTATTTATATTACAGCCATCATGATTCTGTGACACATGTAAAAAATGAAAAATTTGATAAAAAGAAACTAACTAGTATTGTAGCCGCCAGAAGATTATTAGATGATTTAAATAGTGGAAATCGAACGCTATTAAAAGAAGGGGAACATTTTTATCTGTTAAAAGTAGCAGATGTATTAATCGAGCTGGCGCAGTACCCCGAAGAACAGAAATGGATAGATACGCAGAAATCATTGCAGGCGGAATTGAGAAAAGGTCTGGATTTGCTTTTGGCAGATAAACAGTCCAGTTTTATATATAAAGTACTGATCGTATTAGCAGCGTATCATTTTAAGGTTTTAAAGGTTTTCGTCCAGTTGAAAACTCGTCGATGATATTTTTCTTGAGAAATTCCTTGTACAATTATATAATAGCAAAGGACATGAAGAATGAAAATTTTGTTTGTTTTAGAAAATATGTCAAAAAATTGTGGAGCAAATGTTAATATTGCATTAACAATTGCATCTCGTCTTAAACGTCAAAATCATGAATTACTGGCTGTTACAAAGGTCGATGAAACGCATGGAATGTGTGAAGAAAAGTCAGGGTGTTTTCAACATGTGACCACTTTTTTTAATAATGAATATGAAAGGTTAGATCGTTTTTATCAAAAGGTTGATTGGGAGAAAAAGAGCCGGTTTGAAAAAATGGGGGTTCTGTGTATTCATCCGTTTATTCTGTCTTCTTGGATGGATATCAAATTATTTAATTGTTATTTTTTAAGGAGAAAGTATAGAAAGGTAGTGGAAGGGGTTTGTAAAAAATATGGGGTAGATGTTGTGATAGCGGTTGTAGCACCCTATTATTTAGCGCAGTCATTAAAGTCGGCTAAAATCAAAAGTAAAAAAGCACTTTATCAATTAGATCCCTATGCCTATAATGAAACCTTTGATAAAACGAAAACGGCAGATAGAGAAAAAGTAGAATTACAGACAATAAAAAAGATGGACATAGTATTTGTTACGAAATTAATATACAATCAAATAAAGGAAAAAGAGAATATAGAAAGAGAGAAATTAGTTGTGTGCGAATTTCCTGGTATAGTAAAACGAGAAATTAGGAAAAGCATAGAAATGTCCAGTTTGTCTGAGGGTAAAATAAATCTTGTTTTTGTGGGAACTTTATACCCGGAGATAAGAAATCCAAAATTCTTGCTGGATTTAATGGTTGAATTGCCGGAAAAATTTGTTTTGCACATTGTTGGCGGTGGGGCAGATGACATTCTTGAGGAATATAAGATAAAGTTGGGTGATCGATTATGTTGTCATGGCTGGCTGGATAGTGATTCAGCATATCATCTGATGTATCAGGCAGATGTGCTCGTAAATATTAATAATTCAGTTCGTAATCAGCTGGCTAGCAAATTATTTGACTATATCAGTACTGGAAAACCAATCCTTAATATATGTAAATTGAAGGACTGCCCTTCTCTTGAATATACAGAAAGATATGATTATTGTCTTACCATTTTTGAGGGGAGAATCGAAAAAAAACAGATAGATGAAATCCAGCAGTTTGTGGAAAAATATAGAAAGAAGAAATGTTCATTTTCGGAAATAGAAAAGCTGTTTAAAGAAAATACGGATCAGTATGTTGCAGATTTAATGATTGAAACCATTCAAAGTTTAGATCCGTGAAGAGGATAACACATGATTCAAATTATAAAGAAATTTGCAAAAATATTAAGTAGAAAGCAAAAAAACAGAGTGTTTATAATTGCAATAATGATGGTGATTGGTGCCTTTTTGGAAACACTGGGAGTTGGCTTGATTCTGCCGCTTGTTTCGGCGATTACTACGCCGGATCTGATTACCACGAACCGATATGCCATCATGGTATGTGAGCTTCTTGA
>JAQXLK010000218.1 GCA_029012085.1 Clostridiales bacterium | reverse complement strand
AGCCTGTAAAAATATTGATATGAAAAAATGCCTGAAAACAGTATTTTATCTGACGCTGATTGGAAGTTCCTTAATTGTACTTATGTCGGTCACAGGAATATATGGCGCAATTTCCCTGACACAGGATTATGGGCGAGGTGGAGTGGAAACAAGGTATACTCTTGGTATGGGGCATCCTAATGCATTGCAATGTATGGTTTGGGCATTAACGACACTTGGTCTTTATCTTTATGCGGAAGGCATGAAATGGTATCATTATTTGTTGGCATTGATAATTAACATCTTTTTTTTCTGGTTGACAGATTCGAGAACGAGTTTGTTGGTAGCTATTTTTACAATAGTACTTATGTACATGAGTGCGTGGAGGAAAATGCAATTTATTTCCCGATTAAGTGCAATATTCGGAATAGTAGCTACAATCCTTAGTGCAGGATTTTCTGTAATTGTTGCAGGATGTGCATACCGTGTTTATAATTATGTATGGTATAATGATAGAACACCATTCACATTGTTCTTAGCTAAATTGAATGATTTATTTAATGGAAGAATCAGAATATTAGTAGAAAATGACAGGTTTGAGGGAACGGTAGGAACTTGGAGCTTGTTTTCCAGACCAGAAAATAATTATTATTTTGATATGGGATGGATAAGATTGTTTTACTGGTATGGGATTATTCCAGCATCTATATTGATTTTGGCTATTTTGGGAGTAATGTTTTACTGTTACCAAAAGAAACAATATTTGGTAATAGCTTTGATTGCTTCATTTTCAGTTTACAGTATCATAGAAGCACATGCTGTTTCCGTCTATTTGGCGAGAAATTATGTGTTGTTTGTGATAGGAGCGAACTGGAGCAATATGATGGAGTGGTTAATAAAGAATTGTAAAATGAATTTGATGGCAGGACGGAGAAAAGTATGAGTTTATTGAAAAGATTAGCTTATGTGTTTGATCGTAAGCAAAAAACACAGTTATTTGGACTGTTTATAGTTATATTAATTGGAACATTTTTGGAACTATTGGGAGTTACTTCTATTATGCCTTTGTTAGAGGTAATGATGTCACCAGATATAATTGAAAGCAATCCAATATATTGTGAAATTTATCAGGCATTGCATTTTCACGGCTACAATCAGTTTATCGCTATGCTGACCGGAAGTATCATTTTAGTGTATATAGTTAAGAATTTGTATATATCATGGATGTATTTCATGCAGTATAGATGGACATTTCGCAATCAGGCTAAAGTGGCAACCAAAATGTTGGATAATTACTTGCATCAGCCGTATTATTTTCATGTAACACATAACAGTGCGGAATTAATACGTAATGTTAATTCAGATACTGTAATGATGTTTAATGGAATTTTGGCTGTGATTCAATTAGCAACCGAAGTCTGTGTCTGCTTAGTCTTAGGCATATATTTGCTTATCATGGACAAAAGTATTACGATTGGAGTTGTATGCTTTCTTATAATTTTTTTGCTGGTATTTGTAAAAGGTTTTAAAAACTATTTAAGCAATATAGGAACTAAAGATAGAAAATACAATGCAGATATTTTGAAGTGGCTGCAACAATCCTTTGGAGGAATAAAGGAAGCAAAAATTTTAGGCAGAGAAACATTTTTCTTTAATCAGTTTAAATATAGCTATGATAATTATGCATTATGTGAGGAAAAATATCGTTTTTTACAGGTTGCACCAAGACCGATAATGGAGGCGGTTTGTATTTCCGCTTTGCTACTTGTTGTATTGCTGAAACTTTTAAATGGCACAACGAGTGACTATTTTATTACAACGATTGCTGTTTTTGCAGTTGCTGCTTTTAGACTATTGCCATCCTTTAACAGAATATCAAATTATCTCAGTGTGATTTTGTTTAATAAGAGTGCAATTAATGCGGTATATGATGATTTGAAGGAAATAGAAAGTTTACAGAAAACATATTCAAAACAGGAAAAAACACAGGAAAAAATAAGTGTCAATGAGAAAATTGTTGTTCAAGATCTTACGTTTACTTACCCGGAGATGAACTACAATGTTCTTGACAATGTAAATTTGGAAATTGGATGTAATCAATCTGTTGCTTTTATTGGACCATCGGGAGCCGGGAAAACAACTTTAGCAGATGTAATTTTGGGGGCGTTGAATCCAATATCGGGTCATGTATATGCTGATGATCATGATATTTTTCAAAATCTTTCCGCATGGCATAAAGCAATAGGCTATATTCCACAGTCAATATACTTAATGGATGATACCATCAGAAATAATATTGCCTTTGGAATTTCGGGAGAAGAAATATCTGATGAAAATATTTGGAAAGCATTGGAACAGGCTCAGCTTAAAGAGTATGTGGAAAGCCTGGAATTGGGGCTTGATACGGAAATAGGAGAAGGTGGAATACGCCTTTCAGGAGGTCAGAGACAGAGAATAGGGATCGCAAGGGCACTGTACAATGATCCATCAGTGTTGGTTTTAGATGAAGCAACTTCTGCACTTGATAATGAAACAGAAGCAGCGGTTATGGAAGCAATAGACCGGCTTGCGGGAAGTAAAACACTTATCATTATTGCCCATAGATTAACAACTATTCAAAATTGTGATGTGGTTTATGAGATTAAGGATGGGCAGGCGAAGATGGTAGATAAACCTCTGGGCTAAATGGGAGTAATTTGAGTGTTTTAAAGTAAGAGATGATTTGGAGAGAAAATGGCAAAATTGAAAGCGAAAATTAAGAATCCATATATAATGTACACAATATTATTTTTTATAATATGGAGTATAATTACCCTTCCGTTTTTCCTGCGTGGGAATAGTCTGATAGGGCAAATTGACAGTTTTTATCAATCATTTCCGGTCTTTATATATATTGGAGACTACATTAAGGAACTTATTAGAGGAAATATTATTCAATTTGATTTTCGCATAGGACTTGGCGATGATGTGATATCGGCTTTGAATTGGCATGGTTTGGGTGATATCTTTCAAATTATTTCAGCATTTGTAAGTGCCGAATATTCAGAGTGGGCTTACGAACTAGTGATGATATTAAAATATTATCTTTGTGGTATAGCATTTTTATTTTATTGCAAATATTATTTACAGAATAAATATTATCAAGTTGCTGGAGCCTTAATGTATGCTTTGAGTGCTTTTGCGTTGTTTTGGGGGCTTAATTGTTGGATGTTTTTGAATCCAATGATCACGTTACCTTTTATTCTGCATGGAATAGATTTAATTATAGAAAATCCTAAGAAATTATCCTATTCTATGATATTTGCACTTTTTGTTCAGGCATTAAACGGATTTTACTTTTTGTATATGGAAATTATTATTGCGATACTATATTTTATGATTATTATGTGGAATCGTAAAAAGAGTAAATCTCTTGCCTGGTCCCAAATTATAAAAATAACAGTTGCAGCCGCCTTGCAGGGAGTGCTGGGCTGCCTAATGGGGGCAGTGCTGTTACTTCCATCAATTATGGGATATTTATCAAGTGCTAGAGGTGAACGCAGTGGGGGATTAGGTTCAATCATCAGTTTACTGATGTTTGATGATTATGCATACTATTTAGATAGTTTTGCAAGTATGCTAATTCCGGATGTATATCAATCTATTATTACAATTCCTGTCATTGTTTTATTGGGAGGAATTGTTTTGCTGTGGAATAGTAAGCAAAAAGAAATTAAAACTTTGATGATATTTTTTACAGTTGCCTTTTGGATTCCGTTTGTGGGGAAAGTAATGAATGGTTTCTCATATTGGACGGATAGATGGTATTTTACCGTGATGTTATTTCTTATATTGGGAACTATGACAGCGATAGAAGAAGGAATACGAGTAGGAAAAAGGGAAGGGCTGCTTTTTGGGGCGATTGCGGCAACTTCGATGATTATTCATTTTGTAAACAGTGAAAAAACAATTGGACTTGCTATTCAAATATTGGTGTTTGCTTTTTTGGGTGCGGGTGTTGTTTGGATTTGGAATCGGACAATTCAAAGAGAGAAAATGATATTGTGTAGTGTGGCAGTGTTGGTAACAGTGAATGGGTTGTTGGTTTTCGGACCAAAGATTTTGGGTGGATGCGGATATAGTGCAGGATTCAAGGCGAAGGGAGAAGCTTATACGGAAATAAACAGTAATATAGAAAAAGTAGAAAAGGCAGACAAAGGTTTTCAACGTTTTGATTTTCGTGAGCAGTCATTAGGTGCATCTTTGGTCACGAATTACTTTGGTACTATAGAATATTTTAGTATGATTAATGAATTTGTAGTCCAGTTTTATCGTGAAATGCATATTTCGCCAGGGTTGGAAGCGGCACATATATTGCGCGGACTGGATGGGCGTTTTGAGTTAGAGACATTACTATCAGTTTCTCAATATATGGATTTTATAACTGATGAAAAGGGCGAAAAAGAAACTGTTATGTGTATGAATGGTGACAGGCTTCCCCTTGGGTTTACCTATGCGGAAATTATGGGGAGAGAAGAGTTTGACAAACTTAATGCTGTTGAAAAATTAAGTGCTATGGTCAATTATTTAGTTATCGAAGAGCCTGTTGGAAGTTTGGCAGAGGTAAAAGCTGATCAGGTCTTAAATAGCAATGTAAATAGGGAGATTCCAATTAAGATATATGAAACAGAAATAGAGCACAATGGAAATCAGTTTACTACAAATGAAAAGTCCAGAATCAGGGTATATTTGCAGGATGTTGAAATGGACAAGGAGTATTATGTGAGGTTTTCGGACTTTTATTTATTGGATGCTGATGATGAAGCCGGACTATATATTTATGTTGGAAATAAGAATCTTCAAATAAGAAGTGAAAAGAATGTCTATTACATGGGACTTGATGAATTTTGGGTAAATGTATCAGAATTGAAACAGGATGAAAACGGTAATTATTTTGATATTATTTTTAATGGAAATAAGTCATGGTCGCTTGGGAAAATTCAAGTTTATGAGCATACACCAGATCGAAAAGCTCTTTTGAGCAGAAATAATTATACGCTTGAAGATATAATTATTGTAAAAAATACAATACAAGGTAAAATAGTACTGGATGAAACGCAGACATTGTTTTTGTCAGTTCCATATAGCAAGGGTTGGAAAGCGTATGTTGATGGGGAAGAAACAGAAATTTTAAGAGCTAATATTGGATTTATGGCACTGGTTTTAAGTCCGGGGGAACATGAAATTGTTTTAAAATACAGTACTCCAGGATTGAAAGTGGGACTGGCAATATCTATTATCAGTATAATTGTGGCAATTTTGTGGATTATTGCACAAAGAAGTAAGATAAGCAGAGCTAATGATAATATGGGTGTTGCCAAAGGAGGAAGTTATTGAAAACTTTGATAATAATACCTGCATTTAACGAGGAAGAAAATATTGAGAAAGTAGTAGAAAATATTATAGTTAATTTTCCACAGTATGATTATGTGGTTATTAACGATGGATCTACTGATAAAACAGAAGAAATATGCAGGAAGAAAAATTATGCATTATTAAATTTACCAATTAATCTTGGAATTGGTGGGGCAGTTCAGGCTGGATACCGTTATGCTAAAAAAAATGATTATGATATAGCCATTCAAATTGATGGTGATGGACAACATGATATCTTTTTTGCACAGAATATGGTACAATTAATAGAAAATGATGAGGTCGATATTGTAATAGGATCCCGTTTCTTGGAAAAAAAGGGCTTTCAGTCATCAGGAACCAGGCGTATCGGTATCAGGATTTTAAGTAATCTAATTAAGCTGTGTACTAGTGTACGGGTAAATGATGTTACCAGTGGTTTTAGGGCGGTAAATAAAAAATTCATTCAAATATATAGTAATGATTATTCTAATGATTATCCGGAGCCGGAAGCAATTGTAAGTGCGGTTATGTATGGAGGGAGAATAAAAGAAATACCTGTTGTTATGAATGAGAGGCAGGGTGGAGAAAGCTCCATCAAATTTTGGAACTCTATCTATTATATGATAAAAGTAACATTAGCAATTTTGATTCGCAGAATTAGTTATGGGCTTAGTGGCAGTAAAGGGAAA
>JAQXLK010000217.1 GCA_029012085.1 Clostridiales bacterium | reverse complement strand
CTGTAATTGCTTTCCCTTTTCCGGTGTTTTTTCCGGAGTCGTTTCCTCAGCAGCTGCTGCCATATGAATTGAAACTGCCCGAACAAGAGCATATTCTTTTCCGCTCGTCATCTCTGTCAGCTGGCCGTTTACACCATTTACTGTAAATGGTGTAAACGGCCAGGTGACAGAGATGACGAGCGGAAAAGATTATGCTCTTGTTCGGGCAGTTTCAAGTCCTATGGCAGCAGCTGCTGAGGAACCGACTCCGGAAAAAACACCGGAAAAGGGAACGCAATTACAGGATGCTACGGATACAGCGGTTTACAAAGTGACTGCGGAAGGCGATACGGTAGAATACTCCAAGCCGTCAAACCAGTCTGGGGGAACGGTAGTGATTCCGGAAACGGTAACTATAGATAATGTTACATATAAAGTAACGAGAATTGCAGATAATGCATTTAAAGACGACAAGACAATTACAAAGATTGTAATAGGAAAGAATATTACTGCAATTGGAAATGGTGCATTTTCCGGTGCTTCCAAGCTGAAAAGTATTACCATCGGAGCGAATGTGACTTCCATTGGTGATAAGGCATTCTATAAATGTACGGCGCTTACCAAAATTGTGATTCCGGCTAAAGTAAACAAAATCGGAAAAATGGCATTTTATGGCTGCAAAAATTTAAAAAATATTACAATTAAAACCAAAAAGCTGACAACAAAAAAGGTCGGCAGCAAGGCGTTTAAGGGTATTCATAAGAAGGCAGTGATAAAAGTACCAAAATCTAAGCTTAAGGCATATAAAACAATGCTGAAGAAAAGAGGAATTGGAAAAAGCGTTAAAGTGAAGAAATAAAAGACAAGGAGAGACTAGAATGAAAAGAGCAGGAAGATATATTAGTATATTATTGTTTTTTATGATTTTGTGTTTTATGACCCCAATAAAGGCTGAGGCCTCCGTTGTAGTATCGGCTTCTGGTGATGAATCAGGTGAAAAAGATTATAGACAGATTATGAATGCATTGGCGACGGAGCGGGATATTGTATTAGAAGAAGGAAAGACTTACTATATCAAAGGGACACTCTGGGTGAACAGCAATCAGTCTATTACAGCTACGGGAGCAACGATTATCTCAAAATCAGGGGCATTCCGCAATCATCCGACTAAGGCGAATTATGGTTCTTTGAATCATTTTACTGTGGATGGTGGAACATGGAAGAATGAAGATAAGAATGGTTACCAAAAGTCTATGGTTCAATTTTCACACGGCAGTAATATTTTGATTAAGAATGCTACAATATATTGTAATTACAAAGGACATGCTGTTGAAATCATTGCATGTAAGAACGTGACAGTCGATAATTGTAAACTAAAGGCAGTCGGGAAGTGCAGTTCAGACTGTGTAGAAGAACAATTGCAGATTGACATTGCAACTCCGGTTACTGCACCAACGGTAGCAGATTATGGAAAGGAGTTTGTAAATGGACAGACCTGTCAGAATATAACGGTAAAGAATTGTACAATTACCGGTGGAAGAGGAGTATGTGCTAATTTTGCATCGAAAGAGAAAAAGTTTCAGACGAAGTTTCATAAAAATGTTGTTTTAAAGAATAATACCATCACCGGTGTTTCCTCCGAGGCAGTGGCACTTTTTAATGTGCTAGGGGCAACTGTGGAGAATAATAAAATTGTCTGCAAAAGCAAACGTACAAATACGGCCTATTCTGTAGGTTTACATATTGCAATGTTTGGTAAAGCACCTTCCGGCATGAAAAAAGCAGTTTACAAGGTGAATAATAATACAATTAAAGGTGGAAGACAGGGATTTTATGTATATTCCCATTCTTCATCACGGTTTGGAAAAGTGATTGCGAAGAAAAATAAATGTTATGCAAAGGCAGGAAAAGACAAAGCAATTCAGGTGACAGAGGCAGCAGTCAGCAATAAAACCTTATCAAATAACAAACAAGATGTATGGAAATAGGGATGAATCACAGGCATTTCTGAAAAAGTGCTTGACACACCCGGATATGTGTGGTAAAGTGGCACTTGATGAACTGCCGAAGACAGTAGGTACCATTTGGTGTAAGCATAGCGCCTACCGAGGAAGAATCGTATGAATGACGTTTCGCTCTGTGTCTTTGGACACAGAGCTTTTCTTTTTTCATAGATATCGCGCAGTCATTAATATTATAAGGAGGCGCAAAAACCATGGCAAAGATTGAATTAAAGCAGCCAATCGTTGAAGAAATCAAAGCAAATCTTCAGGATGCAAAGTCAGCTGTAATCGTTGACTATCGTGGTCTTACTGTAGAGCAGGACACTAGACTTCGTAAAGAATTAAGAGAAGCTGGTGTTACTTACAAGGTATATAAGAACACATTAGTTAAGTTTGCAATTGAAGGAACAGAGTTCGAATCTTTGAAGGACGACTTAGAGGGTCCTAACGCTATCGCAATTTCTAAGGATGATGCAACAGCTCCAGCAAGAATTCTTGCAAAGTTTGCTAAGGAAGCAGAAGCTTTAGAGATTAAGTGTGGTGTTGTAGACGGAACATACTATGATCAGGCAGGAATCAAGGCGATTTCTTCCATCCCTTCAAGAGAAGAATTACTTTCCAAGTTACTTGGAAGCTTACAGTCACCAATCGCCAACTTTGCAAGAGTTATCAAGCAGATTGCAGAGCAGCAGGATGGTGCAGCAGAGGCATAATCGCTTTTGCATAGGACTGTGTAATGCAGCGTGAAAGAATAACAATATTTAATATTTTATAATGGAGGAATTTAAAGATGACTACTCAGGAATTTATCGAAGAGATTAAGAAGTTAAGCGTTTTAGAGTTAAATGATTTAGTTAAGGCTTGTGAGGAAGAGTTTGGTGTATCTGCAGCAGCTGGTGTTGCAGTAGTAGCAGCAGGCGGTGCAGCAGCTGGTGCAGCTGAAGAGAAGGACGAGTTTGATGTAGAGTTAACTGAAGTTGGTGCTAACAAGGTTAAGGTTATCAAGGTTGTTCGTGAGGTAACTGGTTTAGGTCTTAAGGAAGCTAAGGAAGTTGTAGATGGCGCTCCTAAGGTAATCAAGGAGGGTGCTTCTAAGGCTGAGGCTGAGGACATCAAGACTAAGTTAGAGGCTGAGGGTGCTAAGATTACATTAAAGTAATTCTATCCCCAAAAGAATAAGAATTAGTCAAAGGACGAAATTGTGTTTTACACAGTTTCGTCCTTTTTTGCTTAGATAAAGTTTCATTCTAATGATTTCACATTTTCTTCACTTTTTTGTCAATTTCTTTTCACAGAATTTACCATTCTTCACCACACAATTCAACTATAGTTATCAAGAATGCATATGCAAAATGAATAGCAGGAAAGGGAGGAACTGAAATATGATTGAGGTAAATAATATTGTAAAGCAATATGGCAGTCATTTAGCAGTTGACCATTTGTCCTTTCGGGTAGAAAAAGGACAGATTTATGGATTTTTAGGACCAAATGGTGCGGGAAAGTCAACAACCATGAATATTATCACCGGATATCTGGCATCGAATGAAGGTACCGTGGTAATTAACGGACATGATATTTTAGAGGAGCCGGAAGAAGCAAAGAAATGCATTGGCTATCTGCCGGAGATTCCACCTCTTTATCCGGACATGACGGTTATGGAATATCTGGATTTTGTGGCAGGTCTTAAAAATGTACAAAAAAGTGAAAAGGATGAGATTCTGGAAGATATCATTGAAAAGACATATTTGGATTCGGTGAAGGACAGACTAATTAAGAATCTGTCAAAGGGTTATAAACAGAGAGTTGGTCTGGCGCAGGCGTTGATTGGTAATCCTGAAATTTTGATTTTAGATGAGCCTACGGTTGGTCTTGACCCGAAGCAGATTATGGAAATCAGAAGTCTGATAAAGGAGCTTGCTAAGGAGCATACCGTCATTTTAAGTTCTCACATATTGTCGGAAGTGAGTGCAATCTGTGACCAGATAATGATTATCTCCCATGGTAAATTAGTGGCTTGTGATACACCGGATAATTTAAGCCGGAGTGTGGCAGGTACCACTACATTGAAACTGAGTATTCTGGATAAAGAGCAGAAGGTAGAAAAGCTTCTGTCCGAACATTTTAAAGCCCGTGGGGTTGTAAAAAGAACAGTTACAGAAGAGGAGAAGCAGGAAACTGCCGGAGTTGCGACAGAAGGTGACTCAGATGAAAATGGTGGAACGGACCGTGTTGCAAAGATAGATGTAGAAAAAGAGGGTGTTGTACAGGAAAGTGCAGACAATAAAAAGAAAGAAGATTTCATCTGGAACGGAACCATTGAAACCAATGGAAATGCAGATATACGGCAGGAGTTGTTTTATCTGCTGGCAGATGAAAAGTGTCCGATATTGGAGATGACACAGTCAAAACTTTCGTTAGAGGATGTCTTCCTTGAATTAACAGAAGACAATGCTTACACCAAATCAAAGGAGAAGGAGGCTGAGACAGAATGAAAGCAATTTATAAAAGAGAACTGGCAAGTTATTTTAAGTCCATGATAGGATATGTATTTATGTTTTTTATCTTTTTGATTGTAGGCATTTATTTTGAGGCATATAACCTGTCCTATGGATATCCGACTATGACGGTTACAATGAATAGCATTACATTTGTATTTTTGGTTGCGGTTCCGATTTTAACCATGCGGGTACTTTCTGAGGAACGGAAGCAAAAGACAGACCAGCTGCTGTTAACAGCACCGGTATCCGTGAGTAAGATCGTCTGCGGTAAGTTTTTTGCCCTATCAACAGTATATGCAATTCCAGTGGCAGTTATCTGTCTGTATCCACTCATTTTACGGTCTTTTGGAAAAATTTCTTATGTACAGAATTATACTGCAATTTTAGGATTCTTTTTGCTGGGTATTGCAAATATTGCGATTGGTATGTTTTTGTCATCCCTCACGGAGAATATGATTGTGGCGGCAGTGCTTACCTTTATAGTGATGTTCGTATCCTATATCATGACAGGAATTGAGAGCCTCTTTACAGATACGGCAAAGGTATCTTTTGTTGTTGTATTGATTATGATATTGCTTTTTGCTGTATTCATTTATGTTATGACGAAAAATGAGGTGGCAGCTTTTGGTACCGGTCTGGTTTTAGAAATTGCAGCAGTTGTTGTTTATTTTGTAAAGTCGGCTCTTTACGAAGGTCTTGTTACAAAGATATTGGAACTGTTCAATATTGATGGACATTTTCAGTCTTTTGTGGATGGAACCTTTGATTTAACAGCAGTACTTTACTTTATTTCTGTAGCCTTTGTATTTGTATTTCTGACAATCCAGTCAGTGAATAAAAGACGCTGGAGCTAGGAGGTGGACAAAGTGAAAAGACAAGATGAAGAAAACGTGGATATTATACAGGAAACTGAAAACGAAACAATCGATGTAAATAATTCTGCCGAAGAAAAAGGCAGAAAATTTAAAAAGAAAAAAGGCGAAAGCGACGAAGAGAAAAAAGATGGAAAGACAAAAGGAGAAGAAGTCAAAGAGAAAAAAGACAAAAAAGAAAAAAGGAACAGAAAAAAATTACACATTACATGGAGCAAAAATATCAAAACCCTGAGAAATGGAAGCTATAGTGTCCTTGTTTCTGTGGTGGTAATTGCAGTTGTAATTCTGCTAAACATGATTGTTGGGCAGCTTCCGGTAAAATACACCCAGTTTGATATCAGTATAGGAAAACTTTATACCATTGGTGATGAAACCATAAATACACTGAAAAATCTGGATAAGGATATTACCATTTATCATGTTGTGCAAACCTCAAATGAAGACAGTACGATAGAAAAGCTTCTTGAACAATATAAGGAAAATTCAAAGCATATTAAAGTTGTAAAGAAGGATCCGGTGGTGTATCCGAATTTTACAGCAAAGTATTCTGACGGGCAGATTTCGGAAAACAGTCTGATTGTGGAATGTGGAGAGCGGAGTAAGGTGATTGACTATAGCAGCATTTATGAGACGTCGGTTGATTATTCTACCTACCAGCAGTCTGTAACCGGTTTTGACGGCGAAGGTCAGATTACCAGTGCGATTTCCTATGTAACATCAGATTCACTGCCGGTTGTATATTATGTAGAAGGACATAATGAAGTCAGTATTCCGGAAAGTCTCAAGGACCGGATTGAGAAGGCAAATGTTGAACTGAAATCCCTAAGCTTATTGACTGCTGAGGTGCCGGAAGATGCAGCCGGACTTTTGCTGAATTCCCCGGAATCCGATTATTCCAAAGAAGAAGCCGAAAAGGTGATTGCGTATTTGGAAAATGGCGGCCGTGTTATGATGATTACAGATTATGTCGGAAAGGAAATGCCGAACTATCAAAGTATTCTTGCAGCTTATGGTGTAGAGGTTACGGATGGTGTTGTTGTAGAGACTGACAAAAACCATTATGTGCAGATGCCATATTATCTGGTTCCGAATATTGGTTCTTCAGATGTGACGGAAGGAATGACTGGCGGTTCACAATATGTATTGCTTTCAGGCTGTCAGGGCTTTACAGCATCAGAAAATGTGAGGGATACTCTGAATATAAGTCAGATTCTTACTACATCGGATGGTGCCTATGTGAAGTCAAATCCGAAAGAAATGACGACCTATGAAAAAGAAGAGGGTGATGCGGAAGGACCATTTTTTGTAGGGGCAGCTATATCGGAAACAGTGAATGCAGGTGATGCAACGGCAGAAAATGCAGAAGCTGAGACGGCTGGCAACTCTGAGACAGAAAATGCAGATACAGAGGATTCTGCTACGGAAGAAACAAAGGAAACAAGACTTGTATGTTTTGCCTCATCCAGCATTTTGGAAGAGTCTTTTAACAATACGGTATCAGATGGTAATTATTCGTTATATACAAAATCCTTAAACTGGCTGATGGATACCGATGAATCCGCTACAGTATCCATTGCAAGTAAATCCATGCAGACACAGTATCTGACGGTTACTGCTGCAAAAGGTGTTCTGTTCGCTATTATTTTATGTTTTCTGCTTCCGGTTGTTTGTCTGATTGTTGGCGGTGTGATTTGTTTCCGCAGAAAGCGCAAATAATGGGATGGATGAAAAGAAGGATGCGGGATATAAATATAAAACAGAGTAAGAAATGGAGGATACTATGAAACAGCATAAATCAAGAAATCTTATCATATTGTTGGTGATATTAGTCGCTTTGATTGCTGTATATTTTGTGATTCATCATAATAACCAGAAAGAGCAGGAAGCAGAAGAAGCGGCAGCATCTGAAAAAGTGCTGAATTTAGAAACATCAGAGGTGGAATCCATACAATTTACATTAGATGGACAACAGGTATCATTTACAAAGACAGATGATACCTGGAAGTTAGAGGGCGATGATACCTTTGCGGTGGAAGGAAGTGCAGTAGAGAATGCAATATCTGCTGTGGCGGGAATGACTTCGGAGCGGACACTGGAAGAGGTAGAAGATTTGGCGGAATATGGATTAGAGCAACCGGTGCAGACTGTAGTTCTCAAAACAAAAGACGGTGTTACACATAACATTTATTTTGGAAACTCCAATGAGTCTACGGGAAATGATTATGTATATATAGACAATGACAGTACGAAAGTCTATACAGTAGGCAGCAGTGTAGCGCAGACCTTTTCCGGAACGCTTGAGGATTATCGGGTTGTGGAGGAAGAACAGTAAAAATAATTTAATTATTTGAAAAAAATAAAAATTATGGTTGACACTAGAAAACCCCGGTGTTAGAATAATAAAATGTCATTATTGTGGGTAATAGTCTGCAATTTTACAGGTCAATGTGGTGAAAGCATTGATAATACTAAATTCAAGGGGTGAAAACGTCAATGGAAAAGAGCAGAATCAGTCCTGTGAAAGCGGGTAAAGGAATCCGAATGAGTTATTCCAGACAAAAGGAAGTACTCGAGATGCCAAATTTGATCGAAGTACAGAAGGACTCATACAAGTGGTTCTTAGAAGCAGGGCTTAAAGAAGTGTTCGAAGACATTTCTCCAATCACAGATTATAGTGGTCAGTTAAGTTTGGAATTCGTGGATTTCCAGTTGTGTGAGGATGATGTCAAGTACTCAATTGAAGAATGCAAGGAAAGGGATGCAACATATGCTGCGCCTCTTAAAGTGAATGTGCGTCTTCATAATAAGGAAACTGATGAGATTAACCAGCACGATATTTTTATGGGTGATTTACCTTTGATGACTGAGACGGGTACGTTTGTAATCAATGGTGCAGAACGTGTTATCGTAAGTCAGCTGGTACGTTCACCTGGTATTTACTATGCCATTGGACATGACAAGTTAGGAAAGACATTGTACTCTTGTACAGTAATTCCGAATCGTGGTGCATGGTTAGAGTATGAAACAGATTCCAATGACGTATTTTACGTACGTGTAGATAGAACCAGAAAGGTACCGATTACTGTTTTGATTCGTTCATTAGGTATTGGAACCAATGAGGAGATTAAAGAATTATTTGGCGATGAACCAAAGATTCTCGCAAGTATTGAGAAAGATCCATCCACAAATTATGAGGAGGGTCTGTTAGAGTTATACAAAAAGATTCGTCCGGGTGAGCCTTTGGCAGTTGAAAGTGCAGAGAGCTTGATTAATGCAATGTTCTTTGACCCAAGACGTTATGATCTTGCAAAGGTTGGACGTTACAAATTTAATAAAAAGCTGGCATTTAAGAACCGTATTGCAGGACATGTTCTTGCAGAGGATGTAGTAAGCCCGGTTACCGGTGAGATTTTAGCTAAGGCCGGAGATAAGCTTACAAGAGAGAGTGCAACCGTTCTTCAGAATGCTGCAGTTCCTTACGTAATGATTCAGACAGAAACACGTAATGTCAAGGTATTATCCAACATGATGGTAGACATCAAAGAGTATGTTGATTTTGACGTGGAAGAGTTAGGTGTTACCGAGGATGTATTTTACCCTGTATTAGCACAGATGTTAGAAGAATATACAGATGTAGAGGAATTGAAGAGAGCGATTAAGCGTGACATTCATGACCTGATTCCAAAGCATATTACAAAGGAGGATATCTTAGCATCTATCAGCTATAATATCCATTTAGAGTATGGCATTGGTAATGATGATGATATTGACCACTTGGGTAATCGTCGTATCAGAGCCGTAGGTGAGTTGTTACAGAACCAGTATCGTATCGGTCTTTCAAGACTGGAAAGAGTAGTACGTGAAAGAATGTCTACTCAGGATATTGAGACAATTTCTCCACAGTCCTTGATTAATATTAAACCAGTAACTGCTGCTGTGAAGGAGTTCTTTGGAAGTTCTCAGTTGTCACAGTTTATGGATCAGAATAATCCGCTTTCTGAGTTAACACATAAGAGACGTTTATCTGCCCTTGGTCCTGGTGGTTTGTCACGAGACAGAGCCGGATTCGAGGTTCGAGACGTTCACTATACACATTACGGAAGAATGTGTCCAATTGAGACACCCGAAGGTCCTAACATCGGTTTGATTAACTCCTTGGCAACTTATGCAAGAATTAATCAGTACGGTTTTGTTGAGGCACCTTACCGTAAGCTTGATAAGACCAACCCTGACAATCCGGTTGTTACAGATGAGGTTGTTTATCTGACAGCGGATGAAGAGGATAATTATGTTGTTGCACAGGCGAACGAGCCGATTAATGAAGACGGTACATTTAAGAGAAGCCGTGTTGCAGGTCGTTTTAGAGAAGAGACTGCAGAGTTTGATCGTAATAGAGTAGATTTGATGGACGTTTCTCCGAAGATGGTATTTTCGGTGGCTACATCCATGATTCCTTTCCTTCAGAACGATGACGCGAACCGTGCATTAATGGGTTCTAACATGCAGCGTCAGGCAGTACCACTTTTAAAGACAGAGTCTTGTATCGTTGGTACCGGTATGGAGGCAAAGGCTGCTGTTGACTCTGGTGTATGTATCGTTGCTAAGCACGATGGTGTTGTAGAAAAGTCAACCAGTAAGGAAATTGTTGTTAAGTGCGATGATGGAACAAAAGATACCTATCACGTTATCAAGTTCGCACGAAGCAATCAGGGTAACTGTATGAACCAGCGTCCAATCGTTGTAAAAGGCGAGAGAGTGAAAGCTGGCGACGTGATTGCAGATGGTGCATCTACCGCAGGTGGAGAGATTGCGTTAGGACAGAATCCGTTAATCGGATTTATGACCTGGGAAGGTTATAACTACGAGGATGCGGTATTGTTAAGTGAGAGATTAGTTCAGGAGGATGTATATACCTCTGTTCATATTGAGGAATACGAAGCAGAAGCAAGAGATACCAAGTTAGGACCAGAGGAGATTACAAGAGATCTTGCAGGTCTTGGCCCTGATGTATTAAAGGATCTGGATGAGAATGGTATTATTCGAATCGGTGCTGAGGTTCGTGCCGGAGATATTTTAGTTGGTAAGGTTACTCCAAAGGGAGAGACTGAGCTTACAGCGGAGGAGAGACTTCTTCGTGCAATCTTTGGTGAGAAGGCAAGAGAGGTTAGAGATACTTCTTTACGTGTACCACATGGTGCATTTGGTATTGTTATGGATACGAAGGTCTTTACAAGAGAAGCAGGTGATGAGCTTCCACCAGGAGTGAATAAGTCAGTTCGTGTATACATTGCCCAGAAGAGAAAGATTTCCGTTGGTGATAAGATGGCTGGTCGTCATGGTAATAAGGGTGTAATTTCCCGTATTTTGCCGGTAGAAGATATGCCGTTCCTTCCAAATGGACGTCCTCTTGATATCGTATTGAATCCATTGGGTGTGCCTTCCCGTATGAATATCGGACAGGTGCTTGAGATTCACTTAGGATTAGCAGCAAAGGCATTGGGTATTAAGATTGCAACACCTGTGTTTGATGGTGCAAACGAGGAAGATATCATGGAGACTCTGGAGATGGCAAATGATTATGTCAACACAGAGTGGGAAGACTTCGATAAGAAGTGGCGTTCACAGGTATCCGATGAAGTTATGGATTATCTGTATGAGAACAGAGATCATAGAGAAGAATGGAAGGGTGTACCAATTAACCGTACCGGTAAGGTAACGCTTCGTGATGGTAGAACCGGTGAAGAATTTGACTCTCCGGTAACAATTGGTTACATGCATTATTTGAAACTCCATCATTTGGTTGATGATAAGATTCATGCACGTTCAACTGGTCCATACTCATTGGTAACACAGCAGCCACTTGGTGGTAAAGCACAGTTTGGTGGACAGCGTTTCGGTGAGATGGAGGTTTGGGCATTAGAGGCATATGGTGCTTCTTATACACTTCAGGAGATTCTGACCGTGAAGTCCGATGATGTAGTAGGACGTGTGAAGACCTATGAGGCAATTATTAAGGGCGATAATATTCCGGAACCGGGAATTCCAGAGTCCTTCAAGGTATTGCTTAAGGAGTTCCAGTCCCTTGCGTTGGATGTCAGAGTGCTTAAAGATGATAACACTGAGGTTGAGATTAGTGAAAGCATCGATTATGGCAATGATGATATCAGACACTTTGGTGATATGGATTATGATAAAGAGGAATCCGAGATGCGTGAACATGGTTATAGCGGCGTAGATGAGAATGATGAGGAATTTGACTTAGAGGAAGGTTCCGATTCATATGAAGATGATGGCTACGACGACTATGATAGTGATTACGAGGAATAAAGGAAGGAGAGCAAAGATAAATGTCAGCAGTTAATAATCAGGAAATGGATCAACCAATGAACTTTGATGCGATTAAGATTGGCCTTGCTTCTCCAGAAAAGATTAGAGAGTGGTCAAGAGGTGAAGTAAAAAAGCCTGAGACAATCAACTATAGAACTTTAAAGCCTGAGAAGGATGGATTGTTCTGTGAAAGAATCTTTGGACCAAGCAAGGACTGGGAGTGTCATTGTGGTAAGTATAAGAAGATTCGTTATAAAGGTGTAATCTGTGACCGTTGTGGTGTTGAGGTTACAAAGGCAAATGTAAGACGTGAGAGAATGGGACACATTGAGCTTGCTGCCCCAGTCTCACACATCTGGTATTTCAAGGGTATCCCAAGTAGAATGGGTCTTATTCTTGATATTTCTCCAAGAACATTGGAGAAGGTTCTCTATTTTGCATCCTATATTGTATTTGACCCGGGTGAGACAAATCTTGCATATAAGCAGGTGCTTACAGAGAAGGAATACAGAGATGCGGAAGAAGAGTACGGATATGGCAGTTTCCGTGTTGGAATGGGTGCTGAGGCTGTTAAGGAGTTATTGCAGGCAATTGATTTAGAGGCTGAGTCAGCAGAACTTCGTGCAGGTCTTAAGGATTCTACCGGTCAGAAGAGAGCTAAGATTATTAAGAGATTAGAGGTTGTAGAGGCATTCCGTGGTTCTGATAACAAACCGGAGTGGATGATTTTAGATGCAGTTCCGGTAATTCCACCGGATATCCGTCCGATGGTTCAGTTAGATGGTGGACGTTTTGCAACATCTGATTTAAATGATTTGTATAGAAGAATTATCAATCGTAACAACCGTTTGAACCGTTTGTTAGAGCTTGGTGCTCCTGATATTATCGTTCGTAACGAAAAACGTATGCTTCAGGAAGCAGTGGATGCATTGATTGATAATGGTCGTCGTGGTCGTCCGGTAACTGGTCCTGGTAACAGAGCCCTTAAGTCTTTATCTGATATGTTAAAGGGTAAGCAGGGTCGTTTCCGTCAGAACTTACTTGGTAAGCGTGTTGACTATTCAGGACGTTCCGTTATCGTAGTAGGTCCGGAACTTAAGATTTATCAGTGCGGTCTTCCAAAGGAGATGGCAATTGAGTTATTTAAGCCATTTGTTATGAAAGAGCTTGTTTCACGTAAGCTTGCTCATAATGTAAAGTCTGCAAAGAAGATGGTTGAGAAGTTAGAGACAGAGGTTTGGGATGTACTTGAGGATGTTATTAAAGAACATCCGGTAATGTTAAACCGTGCTCCGACACTTCATAGATTAGGTATTCAGGCATTTGAGCCGATTCTTGTGGAGGGTAAGGCAATTAAGCTTCATCCATTGGTATGTACTGCATTTAATGCCGACTTCGATGGTGACCAGATGGCTGTCCATCTTCCACTTTCCGTTGAGGCACAGGCTGAGTGTAGATTTTTACTTCTTTCACCAAACAACTTATTGAAGCCTTCAGATGGTGCGCCGGTAGCGGTTCCTTCACAGGATATGGTATTAGGTATTTACTATCTGACAATTGATAAGCCGGGTGATAAGGGTGAAGGTAAGATCTTTAAGTCTAAAAATGAGGCAATTCTTGCTTATGAGAACAAAGAGATTACCTTACATGCGAAGATTAAGGTTCGTATGACAGGAACTATGCCGGATGGTACAGAAGGAAGACAGATTATTGAGTCAACCTTAGGACGTATCCTCTTTAAGGAGATTATTCCGCAGGATCTTGGTATGGTTGACCGTAGCATTCCGGGCAATGAGCTTGCATTAGAGATTGATTATCTTGTTGGTAAGAAGCAGTTAAAGAGTATTTTGGATAAACTGTTCAATACCCATGGCGCAACAAGAACTGCAGAGGTATTAGATGATATCAAGAGCATTGGTTATAAATATTCAACCAGAGCGGCCCTTACGGTATCTATTTCTGAGATGACGGTGCCGGCTAAGAAGAAGCAGATTCTTGAAGATGCGCAGAATACAGTAGATTTGATTTTAGAGAAATTCAAATATGGATATATTACCGAAGAAGAGCGTTATACTGCAACAGTAAGAACATGGGAAGCTGCCGATAAGGAGCTTACAAAGGCACTGTTAGATGGTCTTGATACTTACAATAATATTAAGATGATGGCAGAGTCCGGTGCCCGTGGTTCTAACCAGCAGATTAAGCAGTTAGCAGGTATGCGTGGTTTGATGGCTGATACAACAGGTCGTACCATCGAACTTCCAATCAAGTCGAACTTCCGTGAGGGTCTTGACGTATTGGAGTACTTCATTTCTGCTCATGGTGCTCGTAAGGGACTTTCTGATACAGCTCTTCGTACAGCCGACTCCGGTTATTTGACTCGTCGTCTTGTAGATGTATCTCAGGATTTGATTATCCGTGAGGTTGACTGTTGTGAAGGAAAGGGAGAGATTCCGGGTGCAGTTGTAGAAGCATTTATGGAAGGAAAAGAGTTAATCGAAAGCTTCCAGGAGCGTATTACAGGTCGTTATGCAGCAGAGTCTGTATTTGATAAAGATGGTAATATGATTGTGAAAGCAAATCATATGATTACACCAAAGCGTGCAGAGGCGATTATTAATCGTGGTGTGGATGCAGAGGGTAAAGAGATTACGAAGCTTAAGATTCGTACAATTTTGAACTGTAAGTCACACATCGGTGTCTGTGCAAAATGTTATGGTGCGAACATGGCAACCGGTCTTCCTGTTCAGGTAGGTGAGGCTGTTGGTATTATCGCTGCACAGTCAATCGGTGAGCCTGGTACACAGCTTACCATGAGAACATTCCATACCGGTGGTGTTGCCGGTGATGATATCACACAGGGTCTTCCTCGTGTGGAGGAGTTATTTGAGGCTCGTAAGCCAAAGGGTCTTGCTATTGTCACAGAGTTTGGTGGTAAGGTACAGATTCGTGATACAAAGAAGAAACGTGAAGTTGTTATTACAAATGAGGAGACAGGTGAGTCTAAGGCATACTTAATTCCTTATGATTCCCGTATCAAGGTATTTGATGATCAGGTTGTTGAGGCCGGTGATGAGATTACCATTGGTTCTGTTAACCCACATGATATTCTGAAGATTAAGGGTGTACGTGCCGTTCAGGATTACATGATTCGTGAGGTACAGAAGGTATATCGTCTTCAGGGTGTAGACATCAACGATAAGCATATCGAGGTTATCGTTCGTCAGATGCTTAAGAAGATTAAGATTGAGACAAGTGGTGATTCAGAGTATCTTCCAGGTACTTTGGTTGATGTACTTGATTATGTTGAAGAGAATGAGAGATTGGAAGCAGAAGGTAAAGAGCCTGCATCTGGTACACAGGTAATGCTGGGTATCACAAAGGCTTCTCTTGCTACAAATTCCTTCTTATCAGCAGCATCCTTCCAGGAGACCACAAAGGTTCTTACTGAGGCTGCAATCAAGGGTAAGGTTGATCCACTGATTGGTCTTAAAGAGAATGTATTAATCGGTAAGCTGATTCCGGCAGGTACCGGTATGAAGCGTTATCGTAACGTTAAGCTCGATAGTGAAGCAGAGACAATCAACTTTGATGATGAGGATTTGAATTTCGAAGAATTATCGGATGAGGATGCAGAATATACCACAGAAGATGAGAATGTTGAGGCTGCTGAGGCAGAAGAGACAGAAACATCGGAAGAGGTAGTTGAGACAACAGAAGAGTAATAAAATGAAATGGGGCTGTCACACTAATAATTAGTGGGCAGCTCCTTTTTTTACTGTACACAGCTTCAGATTCGAAAAACAATTTTATCGAATCTAGAGCGTCCGCTTTAGATAACGTCTGTACCGTAACTTTTTTATGGAAAAATATATATTGATAAGCAAGATTGTCTGTCTAAATTGGATTTTCTATGTTATAATTATAAGTAAGAAAAATAATGGATGAAGGGGAAAATGATGAAAAGTTGCATTTGATTCGGAATGTAATGTGACGAGTTTGTGGAGAATAATGGTACAGTATCCATCGAATTTGATGTTACAAAAGGAGGTAAAGCTAATGAACAAAAGGAAACGATATTATAATATTTTGTTTGGAATGTTTTTCATGGTACTGCTTTTTGTAAAGCATTCTCTCGTGGCACAGGCGGCATCCCAGAGCATAACCTTGACGGTGGGAAGCATGAGAGGCATTTATGACAATACCTATTCAGAGGGAAGCAAAACCTGGACGGTCAGTGATTCATCCGTCATCACGCTTGAGAATACAGGCGCTAATACCTCCCGGATTGTACATGCCAACAAGGTAGGAAGTGCAACGATAACAATCAGAACGGTATATACTGCATGGGAACCGACATATAATGCCGCAACGGATATGTGGCTTTCGACACCCGTGTCAAAGATCTCTTATTTTACCTATTACGTAACCGTTGTGGAAGAAGGGGAAGCAACCCCTCCAACGATAAATACGATAGCGGATAATTCGGATTTATTTCTTTCCTCTAAAACGTGCGTGGTAACAGGAACTGTCCGGGATACACTGGCATTCGAAAGTTCGGATCCATCCGTTATCAGTGTAGATGGGCATGGTGTTTTATTCGCAAAAAGTAGTGGATCCGCAACTATTACGATTACCGACCCTTATGGAGCGACAAAGACAGTGACGGTCAATGTGGTCACACAGGAAGAGGAGGGATATACCCCCATTTCTTCCATAGAGGAACTAAAAGCGATTCCTTCTGAAAGCAGTTATAACTACTATCTGACAGAGGACCTTGATTTTTCCGGTTATTCCGACAGCTTTTCCATCACATCCTTCGGGGGGACATTTGATGGTGCAGGGCATACGATAAAGGGTTATAAAAACAGTACGGCATTATTCAGCAAAGCCCAAAATGCAACCATACGGAATCTGGCGATGCAGGATGCTGTCATTGATGGCAACGGAAATGACATGGCAGCTATTGTCTGTACAGGCAACGGATGTACCATCAGTAATTGCCATACTTTGGGAGGAACGGTCAAAAATACAACGAACGCAGGTGGTGTTTTCACATCACTTATCGATGATTATATGAGAGATGGTAAGATTGAATTTTGTACCAATAGTGCATCGGTGCAGGGAAGTGAGGTTGCCGGTGGAGTTGCAGGTCATACAGTGCAGGAAATCCGTTGGTGTACAAACAAAGGAACAGTTGCCACTACGAATACATCTTCTGTAATATGGGGGTGTGCCGGAGGAATTGTGGGGTTAGGTTTATCAGAATACAATACTGCTTGTTCGAATTATTATCAACCTATCCGGTACTGTCTCAACGAAGGTAATATTAAAAGCGTGACCGCAGGTGGAATTGCAGGACGTCTTTACGGCTCCACATTGGATCAGTGTGGAAATAAAGGAACCATTTCTTCCCTGCCAGCAACACTTTCTAGTACAAGGACTACAAGGTTTTCATGCACCTGGGGGCATCTGGGTGGAATATTAGGTTTGAGGATGACACATTATAATGCTATTGGTTCTTATATCAGGAATTGTTATAATCTGGGAACCATTGAAGCAGATGATACGAACTATGCAGTACAAGCCGGAGGAATTGCTGGTTATCTAACTCTGAGTGAGCAGTATGCCGGTGCATCTATACAAAATACATATAGTATGGCTTCTGTCACCAATACAAAAAAGAAAACTGATAGCTACTGTGGTGGCATAGCAGGACGAATATACCTAGATAGGTATTGTGGTTATACTGTGATAAACAGTTATACGAATAATTCGACTCCTGTGGGCCTATACGGTACTAACGTTGCAGCTTCGAATAAAACCTCTAATGTAAAACCTCTGACGGCTGATGAACGGTATAAGGAGAGCAATTACATAGAATTTGATTTTGGTAATATTTGGACGATAACACCGGACGGCAGCAGCCTGCCATACCTGGCAATCCAGGATAAGGCATACAACGGTTTGAAGTATATTGCTTTGCATAAGCATAGTTTTAATGAACAGGGAGTATGTGAAGATGAAGAGTGCGGTAAAATATCCATTGATAAGCATGCAGACATTGAAATTACACCGATAGACGTTACCTATTCCGGTGAAGAACAGACAGCTTCTGTTAATGTAACGTATCAGGGAAATGAATTGACGGCAGGTACAGATTATGAAATTACCGGTATAAAAGCAACTGCTGCAGGCAGATATGAAGTTGTGGTGACCGGTAAGGGCAGCTATGCAGATTCCAAGTCTGTTACATGGGAAATCAGGAAAAAAGAATTAATTCCATCCGTTATCGGAGTGGTATCCAAGACCTATGATGGTACGACAGATGTGCCGGAAGGCCATACGTTGGCGATTTCTTTAGAGGGAATTGTGAAGGATCATAATGTAATGGCAACAGCAGAATTTTCATATGATGATATGAATGCAGGTACCGGAAAGACAGTTACAGCAAGTAATATTTCATTGGGGGGCGATGATAAGGATAATTATTGTTTATCTACAACAACAGTTTCTGCTGATGTGGGAACGATTGTGAAGAGGGAAACATCGATTGCATTTAATGACTATCATCCGAATACGGTCTATACCGGTAAGGCATTAGACAAACCGACAGCAGAACAGCTTACCATTACAGGTGCAGACTATGAAGATGTAATATTTATATGGTATAAGAATAGTGTGGCAGAAGAAAACAAATTAACGAAAGCACCCGCGGATGCAGGGTTATATGTACTGGCAGCTTCCGTTCCTGAAACAAAAAATACAAAAGCTTCTTCTGCAATAAAGGAAGGGATTACGATTGCAAAAGCAGATCCTGAATATACAAAGCCGTCAAATCTGGTGGCAGTCTGCGGAGATACACTTTCCTCTGTATCTTTAGAAGGAACAGGATTTAGCTGGGAAGATGATACAGTCAAATTAACAGCGGATAGTGATGTAGAAGCTGCAAAGCAAGTGGAGCGCACAGCGGTCTATACGCCGGCAGATACAGAGAATTATAACATTCTGACAAATATATCCCTAACAGCTACAGTGTCCCATGGGTTGTCTGTAGCGAATATAGGTGAGGGCCGACATGCTTCACGGTGTAAATATTGTACATTCAGTAAAGATTCTGTTGCCTGTTCCGGAGGAGAAGCAACTTGTAGTTCAAAGGCAGTATGTTCTGTATGTCACGAAGCGTATGGTGAGATAGCTGCAGCGAATCATAAGTGGGATAGTGGGAAGGTGACGAAAGCGGCTACATGCATGCATAAGGGCGAGAAGACATTTGTCTGCCGGTATGATAAGACGCATACAAAGACAGAGCCGATTGCCAGTGATGAGAACGCACATGATTATCATCCGGAAGTTATTCCTCCAACCTGCACCAGTACCGGCTATACAGTATATACCTGTAGTTATTGTCCAGAACATTCCTATACAGGTGATGAAGTACCTGCAAAGGGCCATACCTATGTAAATGGTGTCTGTATGGATTGTAAAGATATTCTTTCCTTTACTGTTGGGAATTTGACATATACAGTTGTAACCAAGGAAGTGGAGGAAAAGGTTGTAGGCCAGACTGTAACAGGAACAAATGCACAAGGGAATACCGTAACCAATGTAGCAGTTAGTGTAAAGGCGGCGGAAGGGGTAGAAGGTGAACTGGTAATTCCGGCTTCCATTACGACAACTATAACAGCGGATGTGCAGTATGCAGTAACAGAGATAGAGGAGAACGGATTTGCAGATTGTGGTATTACAGCAGTTACAATTCCGGAGACGGTGACAAAGATTGATGCGGGGGCATTTTCAGGATGTGCTAATCTTTTGGAGGTTACATTTACCGGCGAAAGCGCTCCGACGATCATAGATACAACCATTAAGGAAAATGAAAATATAACAGTCAATATTCCGGAAGGGGCAAAAGACAGCTATGTTGAAGCTATTGGAGAATCATCTAATATTGTAGAAAAGCACGTACATAAGGTCAGCAGGATTGCGGAAGTACCAGCGACCTGTAGTAAGACTGGAATGAAGGAATATTATGTATGTGATAATGCAAATACAGGATGTGGCAGGAAGTTTAGTAATGCAGAAGCGACAGAGGAGATAGCAGAGGAAGATTTGATAATTCCTGTTGGCCCTGGAAAACATAATTATGGTTCATGGATGGAGTATAACGAAAGGCAGCATAAGCGGGTATGTAAGAATGACAGCGTACATATTGATTATGCAGACCATGCATTTGGTGATTGGAAAGTAGTTACGGCAGTCACAGAGCAGACCGATGGTGTCGAGACCAGAACCTGTAAGGTATGCGGCTATGTCGAAACCAAAGTGATTGCAAAGATTTCACATCAGCATACATTTATAGAAAAGATTGATAAGGCTGCAACGGCAACAGAGGATGGCAGCAAGCATGAGGAATGTTCGGTTTGTGGTTACAAGAAAGAATCTGTGAGCATTCCGGCAAGCGGTGTACCGGAAGAGGGCACTAGTCTTAAGGATGAGGAAAATGGTAATTATTATGCCGTTGCAGATTCAGGGAAGAAGCAGGTGAAGTATACAGGACCGGTTGATAAAAATGCAGAACAGGTATCTGTTCCGGCACAGGTTTCGGTTGACGGTATGACATACACAGTTATAGAGATTGATAAGAATGCATTTACCGGCTGTAAAAAGCTAACAAAGGTAACCATTGGAAAGAATGTAACTACCATTGGTGACAAGGCATTCTATAACTGTAGTGCACTGACCAAGATTACCATTCCTGCCAATGTAAGTAAGATTGGAAAGCAGACATTTGCAGGATGTAAGAAATTAAAGACCATTACCATTAAGACCACCAAGCTGACCAACAAGAATGTGGGAAGCAAGGCGTTTAAGGGTATTTATGCAAAGGCAACCATCAAGGTGCCAAAGAGCAAATTAGCAAGCTACAAGAAACTCTTAAAGTCAAAGGGTGTAAGCTCTAAGGCAAAAATAAAAAAATAGGATTTTGTAAATTTCTATAAATAAAGGAAGTTGCCACTTCATGATGTATCTATCGTGAAGTGACAGCTTTTTAAAATTATATTGCAGTATGAAATTTTTACCCAATCAGTACTTTTTTCCCCTGGAAGGCAAATCCATATGTTCGAATATGGTCTGCCCGGAAACCTCTTGCAATCAAATTAGCTGCATACTGCTTTTTTTCTATTTGGGCAAGGGCAGCCTCAACGGTATCTTCCAGTGTCTTTTCTTCTTCAGAATCATTTACCTTAAATTCTATAATCATAGCGTCTTTATTAGTATCCTTGGGTTCTATTGTGATATCATACCGTCCAAATCCGCTTTCGCGGTTAGAGGTAATCACATATTCATCTGCCAAATCGACAATCAGTCCCAAAACGAAGCCGTGGTAAAAGCGTTCCGGTTCATCGTAGGAAGGATTCTTCCCAGTGTCAAAATAACTGAAGGTTTGCAATGCCACACGGTTCATATACAGATTCATTGCTTTTTTATCACCTAACAGTAATGCATCCACAAAATCGTTGTAACTTCCATTTGGATCATCAAACCAGTCATGTACCATATACTCAAACATACGCTGTACCTCATAATTGGTAAGCTGCAGTTCGTATTTAGGACGGCCTGCAGTTGCAGATAGTTCGCTTTCTTTTCGGACTACTTTTAAATAACCGCTGGCAAGGAGCAGACTCCAGATGGCACCTTCATTTCTATCTAAGAGATTATATATTATTTGTTCATCAAGAGGACAAAGAATGGTTTCTCCTCGTAATAAGGACTCAAAACTGGTTTTAACCCGTTTGTTTCCCTGCTGAATTAATTTCCCAATCAGGCGGTTGCTACTGGTGTTCGCCCAATATGTTGCAATTTCTCCTGTGTCAAGATAATTTAAGATTGACCACGGATTATAGATATCTTTCTGTTTTCCAAAGACAAAGCCATCATACCACCATTTAACCTTTTCCTTTTGTTCACTATATCCATAATTGTCCAATGCTCGGAAAACTTCTTCTTCAGTAAAACCAAATGATGTGGCATATTCATCGGATGTAGTGGTGACAACTTTCATGTTGTTCAGATCGGAAAAAATGGATTCTTTGCTGACTCTAGTAATTCCTGTCATGATAGCTCTTTCCATATATGGATTGGTCTTGAAAGTAGAATTAAATAGGCTGCGTGTAAAGGCTGCCAGTTCGTCCCAGAAGTCATTTATATATGCCTCCTGCATTGGGGTGTCATATTCATCTAATAGGATGATGACTTTTTTTCCGTAATAGCGGTAAAGATAATTTGCAAGCTGCTGCAGAGATTTTCCTGCATTTTCCCGACTTACATTTTCTTCCATACGTTCAAAATAAGAGATTTCTGCGCTTGATAAAATGTCACTCTTTTTAATAAATGCATATTTTCTATATTGTTCTGTCAGAATTTGACAGATACAGTGGACCGTTTGATCAAAATTTGTTTCCTTCACTTCTGCAAAAGACAAATTAATAACCGGAAATGTCCCTTGCAGCTTTCTGTATTTTTCATCTTTCCAGATGGAAAGTTCTTTAAATAAGTCGTCTCTGTCCGCATATTGAATGGAGAAAAAATGCTCTAACATACTCATGTTCAAGGTCTTTCCGAAACGACGGGGGCGGGTAATCAGTGTTACATCATCCTCACTCTCCCACCATTCTTTTATAAAAGATGTTTTATCCACATAGAAACAATTCTTTTCAATTATTTTTCCAAATTCCTGTATTCCAATTCCAACTGTTTTTGCCATATGAAAGCCTCCTTGTAACAAATACCTTTACAACTGGAAAATCCGCTATACAAATTCTCTCATTAGTATAACGGATTTTTTCATAAATTACAATTATTCAATATATCAGACAGTGCCCTCTGGTATTCTGCATCTATGTTGATATCATCAACCATGATTTTGTGCATCAACGACACTTCCGCCGGCATACATTTCCCGAAGCTTAGGCTTTTCAATCTTGCCGGTTGGATTACGTGGAATGTCAGCAAAAATGATTTTGCGAGGCCGCTTGTAACGTGGAAGCTGCATACATAGTTTGTTCACATCTTCTTCCGTTAAAATATAGTTTTCTTTCAATTCGATAATGGCAGCTGTAATCTCACCGAGACGTTTGTCAGGAAGTCCGATGACTGCCACATCATGTACCGCTTCGTGGGTACGGATAAAATCTTCAATCTGAACCGGATAAATATTTTCTCCACCGCTGATGATAACATCCTTTTTACGATCCACTAAGAAGATAAATCCATCTTCATCTTCCTGTGCCATATCGCCGGTAAAGAGCCAGCCATCCTTTAAGACTTCGTCGGTTGCCTTTTTATCATGATAGTAACAGGTCATGACACCAGGTCCTTTGACACAAAGTTCGCCAACACCGCCACGTTCAACGATATTAACATTTTCATCAACAATCTTAACTTCCCATCCGTAACCGGCTTTTCCAATGGCACCAACTTTGTGTATATTGTCCATACCTAAGTGGACACAGCCAGGTCCGATGGATTCACTTAAGCCGTAATTGGTA
>JAQXLK010000216.1 GCA_029012085.1 Clostridiales bacterium | reverse complement strand
GTCCTAAAGTATCATTTATTCCTTTAAATCCATCCAAATCGATGAATATGACTGCGTGTGTCTTGATGCTTCGATTATCACCGGCCAGAATTCCAGGGGCATATTTAAAAAATGCCATACGATTATATAGTCCGGTCAAGGCATCAGTATAGGCGAGTTGTTCCATATACTGATAGTTATTTTGAAGTTCAAGCTGACTTGATTGCAATGCCTGTTTCGCATTAGATATTTCATTATAATTTGCAGAAATGATGTCCATCATGTGATTAAAATTTGTAGAAAGTAATCCAAACTCATCATTGCTTTCTATGGTGCAGTGAACTTCTAAATTGCCATCTGCAGCTTTTTGCATATTATCAGAAAGCGTCAGAAGTGGCTTAGTATACTTGAGTGCAAGGTTCTTACTAAGCAAAATCGCAAGAATAATTACGATCGTTATAATGACTATAAATATCACTGGCAGTGTTGCAACAATACTTGTGTAAGATGTAGTATTCAGCTTAACTACATAAATCCAATTGTATTCAGGTATTAGTGCACAACCATAAATGTATTTTCGGTTATCTGAAAAAATAGTGCTGCTTTTTTGGTCGTTTTGTAAAAGCTTCTTGCGGATATCATCAATATGAGAGGAGAACTGCAGGTCTTCTACAGAACTTAAGGTTTTTCCTAATATTGGCTTTCCATTCTCATCAATAATAAAGCTATTGATTTCTTCTGAAAGAAAAGCATCAAAGTATTCGATTGAAATATTGGAACGTACAAGACCGACAATCTGATTCTTTATCCAAACAGGTGAAACCACATCCATTGTATTTGAAGTGAATCCGGAATTAGATATGACAGTGGTTTCGTGGTAGGATTCTACGGGCTTCATCATCACTTCTGCCCAGTCTAATGTACAGTCACCAGAAGCAGCAACGAGATAACCGTCAATATCATATATATAGTATTGTACCTGATTTCCAAAACTATTTGAAATCTGTGTAAGAGATTCTTTGACATTATTGTAGCAACTGGAAGTAGAGTTAAGAAGTATGTCTGGAGAGTTAATCTTCTCTACTAAAAGGGTCTTAATATCATTGGTTGACGCAAGGGCGCCAGCCTCAATAAACTGTGATTCTAATTGTGATGAAAAACCATATCCATAATCTTTGGCGATATTTGCACTGTTGGTCTCAGTAATTTGTCCGTATTTGGTAGAAGCTGTTACGTAAGCCAATACAGCCATTAAAAGAACCGGAATAACAGATATTAATAAAATGGAACTTTGTAATGATTTCTTAATTGACATATGTTTATCCTTTCTAATCGCATGCAAAATAATAGGAAAAATAGTTGGTACAATAAATTTCCTTTCTATAGATTGATAAATATATTATATATAATCGGAAGATATAATTCAATGAATATGTGAATGTTTTTTTGTGAAAATGTACAATTATTTTGAAAATTATTTGCATTTTATAGTAAAAGTGTGTTAGTATATAGATAAGCTTTTTTACATTTGATTGACGGATGTGATATAGCAGATGATAATCAAAGTACATAAGAAGTGATTCACAAGGATACAAGGAGGGTGAATATGTTCGGAATTTATTTTGGGCGTTATTTAGTAAGCAAAGGAATTTTAACAGTTGATCAATATAATGAGATTTTGGCTGACAGTAAAAGTGCAAAAGTAAAGATGGGGTTTCTTGCTGTAGAAGAAGGGGTTATGACATCTGAACGGCAGAAGAGGTGAATATGCTGCAACAAACCCAGGATAGAAGGTTTGGAGATATTGCGGTTGAAAAAGGATATCTGACAGAGGATCAGGTAGTGACGCTTTTAAAGAAGCAGGGCGATGAATATCTGCTTTTTGTGCAAGCATTAGTTGATCGGGAGATTTTATCGTTAGAGGGTATCCAAAAGGAAATAAATGCATATAAAAAGAGTAATCATTTTACAGCACTCGATATAGAAGCACTAAAGAGTGGAGATATTGATCGTATTGTACCAATATTTACAAAGGATGACAGTATTCAGCCACTTATTAAAGATTATGTGGCACTTACTGCACGTAATCTAGTACGATTCATAGATAGTCGCTTTGCGATGGAACAGATTGAGAGGGTTGATTCTTACGAGGCAGCATATATGGCTACGCAGGAGTTGGATGGAGATTACAAGATTCTGACAGGATTTTGTGGTGACCAAGAAGGACTTAAGATGATAGGGGAAGCATTTGTTGACGGAGAATATGCAGAACTGGAATTGGATGAGCTGGATATTATTGATGTGTTAGATATTTTAGATGCAGCATGCGAATTTTTGAATTGCAATAATGGGTTATATGCAACGAGAGTGAGTCATGAGGATGTAGATTTGGATATGTGTCCTCCAGAAATGAGAGATTTTCACTCAGAGATTCAGTCGGATGGAAATATGTATAAAGTATCTTTTTATATCAAGGGTAAAAAAGTTGATTTGATTATTTGTATTCAGCCTAAATGGAAATTAGACTAAGTAAGTAGTGAGGTATGAAACGATGAAGAGAATTTTAATCGTAGACGATTCGAGAACATCAAGAAAGATTTTAAAAGGGATATTGGAAAATGCAGGATATGAAGTTATAGGAGAAGCAACAAATGGTCAGGAAGGCTACGAGAAGTATGCTGAGTTAAAGCCGGATGTGGTTACTATGGATATTACGATGCCGGTTTTGGATGGTATTGAAGCACTTAAGAAGATTGTTGGAGATTTTCCAGATGCGAAAGTTGTTATGGTAACAGCTGCGGGACAGAAGACAAAGTTAGTGGAAGCCGTGCAAAATGGTGCCAGTGAATTTTTATCAAAGCCATTTGATCCGGAACAGCTTCGGACAGTTATAGAGAAAGTAACGAAATAGTAAGTAAAAGGAGGTTTTGGTTTCTTTTGGAGTAAGAGAATCAAGACCTTTTTTTGCAAGTAAATAAATGTGCCGGCACGTTTGATTGGCTTGGTGTCTGTAGGAATAATTTTAAGAAATGAGTTTCAAATGTTTGACTTCATACAAAAGATATTATATATTATAAAAAGTGATTTAAAATATATTTATATGGAATACACAGGAGGATACTATGAGCAAGGTTAAGAGAGTGTACGTGGAGAAGAAACCAGAGTATGCGGTAAAAGCAAAGGAATTGTCAGAAGAACTGACAGAGTATTTGAATCTAAATATTAGCAACGTGAGAGTGCTGATTCGATATGATGTAGAGAATATTTCGGACAAAACTTATGAGAAGGCATTAAAGACTGTATTTTCTGAGCCACCGGTGGATTATGTATATGAAGGGACATTTCCGGTAGAGAAAGAAGATGTAGTGTTCTCTGTTGAGGCGCTTCCGGGACAGTTTGATCAGAGAGCGGATTCTGCGGAACAGTGTATAAAGTTGTTAAATGAGAAGGAAGAAGCGGTTATTCGCTGTGCAACAACCTATGTGATTACTGGTAATTTAAATGCTGTAGATATTGATAAGATTAAGACATACTGTATTAATCCTGTAGATTCCCGTGAGACAGATGATTGTTTGATTCCAGAGACTTTAATTCAGAAGTTTGATGAGCCTGCAGATGTGGAGATATTTGATGGATTTAAGGATATGGAAGAAGCTCCACTTAAGGAGTTATATGATTCGTTAGGTCTTGCGATGACATTTAAGGATTTCCTGCATATTCAGAAATATTTTAAGAATGAGGAAAATCGTGATCCATCTATGACAGAGGTAAGGGTGTTGGATACGTATTGGTCTGATCATTGCCGTCATACTACTTTTGCTACAGAGCTTACAAATGTATCATTTGAGGATGGATATTATAAGAAACCAATTGAGAATACCTATAAGAGATACCTTGCGGACAGGGAAGAATTATATAAGGACAGAGATGATAAATTTGTATGTCTTATGGATATTGCGTTAATGGCAATGAAAAAGCTTCGTGCAGAGGGAAAGTTGCAGGAGATGGAGGTTTCTGATGAGATTAATGCATGTTCTATTGAAGTACCGGTTATAATTGACGGTAAAGAAGAAATGTATCTTATTCAGTTTAAGAATGAGACACATAATCATCCGACAGAGATTGAGCCATTTGGTGGTGCTGCAACCTGTCTTGGAGGATGTATTCGTGATCCGCTTTCAGGACGTTCTTATGTATATCAGGCAATGCGTGTAACTGGTGCGGCTGATCCAACTAAGGCACTTTCAGAGACTTTAGAGGGAAAACTTCCACAGAGAAAACTTGTAACAACTGCCGCTCATGGATATAGTTCATATGGTAACCAAATTGGTCTTGCAACTGGTTTGGTGAAAGAGGTTTATCATCCAAACTATGTAGCAAAACGTATGGAGATTGGTGCAGTTGTAGCAGCAGCTCCTAAGAAGAATGTAAAGCGTTTAACATCAGATCCTGGTAATGTTATTATCTTGATTGGTGGAAGAACCGGTCGTGATGGAATTGGTGGTGCAACAGGAAGTTCTAAGAAGCATACAACAAAGTCTATTGATACCTGCGGTTCTGAAGTACAAAAAGGTAATCCACCGACAGAACGTAAGATTCAGAGACTATTTAGAAGAGAAGAGGTTGCAAGCATCATCCGTAAGTGTAATGACTTTGGTGCAGGTGGAGTCAGTGTTGCCATTGGTGAGCTGGCAGATGGCTTAATTATTGATTTAGATAAGGTACCTAAGAAATATGCCGGATTAAATGGTACAGAGATAGCCATTTCTGAGTCACAGGAAAGAATGGCAGTTGTAGTTGACAAAGAGCGTGTAGATGAGATGCTAGGTTACTGCGAGGAAGAAAATCTTGAGGCCGTTGTGGTTGCAGAGGTAACAGAAAGTCCACGTCTGGTTATGACATGGAGAGGCAAAGAGATTGTAAATATTGCGAGAAGCTTTATTGATACAAATGGTGCACATCAGGAAAGTGATGTAACAGTTACCATGCCGGAAGATAGTGCTGATTTCTTCAACGAGAAGGTAGAGATATGTGATGTGAAGAAGACATGGCTGGATACATTGAGTGATTTAAATGTCTGTTCACAGAAGGGGCTTGTGGAGATGTTTGACAGCTCCATTGGTGCAGGAACAGTTACCATGCCGTATGGTGGTAAATATCAGTTATCTGAAACTCAGACAATGATTGCTAAGCTTCCATTAGATGGTGGTAAGTGCGATACAGTAACTATGATGTCCTACGGATTAGATCCGTTTATGTTAAGTCAGTCTCCGTATCATGGATCCATTTACTCTGTTGTACATTCCGTAGCAAAAGTGGTAGCTTCCGGTGGTGATTGGAGTAAGATTTATTTTACATTCCAGGAGTATTTTAAGCGTTTAGGATCTGATTCAAAGCGTTGGGGCGAGCCAATGGCAGCATTGCTTGGTGCTTATGACGCACAAATGGGATTGGGTCTTGCGTCAATTGGTGGAAAGGATTCTATGTCAGGTTCCTTTAATGATATTGATGTTCCACCAACTCTTTGCTCTTTTGCAATTGATGTTGCTGAAACAAAGGATGTTGTAACAACAGAATTTAAGAGGGCTGGCAGCAAGCTTGTGAAGGTTAATATTAAGCGGGATCAATACGGTCTGCCGGATTATGAAGATATGAAAAACGTATATAGTGCTTTATATGCTGATATGCAGGCAGGGAAGGTATTATCTGCGTATGCTGTTGGTTTTGGCGGTATCATTGAAGCTGTATCCAAGATGGGATTTGGTAATGGAATTGGTGCAAAGATTAATGATGATATTCCGGTATCAGAGTTGTTAAAGAAGGATTACGGTGCGATTATTTTAGAAGTGGCAGATGATAAAGCACTTACCGTAGAGCATGTGGTAATTGGTGAGACGACAGAAGATGGCTCATTTGGTTATGCAGATGTAGTAGTTACTATGGAAGAAGCTGTTAAGGCATGGACAGGTAAGTTAGAAAAGGTATTCCCTACATCATCTGGTGTGAAGCAGGAGACTGTAAGAGAGGAGATTTACAAAGCTTCTGATATTTATGTATGTAAGAATAAAGTTGCAAAACCAAAGGTATTTATTCCGGTATTCCCAGGAACCAACTGCGAGTATGATTCAACAAGAGCGTTTGAACGCGCAGGAGCTGAGGTTCAGAGTATTGTATTTAAGAATATGACAGAACAGAATATTCTGGATTCAGTTGATGCATTTGCAAAAGCAATCAGTCAGGCACAGATTATTATGTTCCCAGGTGGATTTTCAGCAGGTGATGAGCCGGAAGGATCTGCGAAATTCTTTGCAACGGCATTCCGTAATGCGAAGTTAAAAGATGAAATCATGAAGCTCTTAGATGAGAGAGATGGTTTAGCACTTGGTATTTGTAATGGTTTCCAGGCACTTATCAAATTGGGATTGGTACCTTATGGCAAAATTACATCTCAGAAAGAGGATTCACCAACACTTACTATGAATAATATTGGTCGGCATCAGTCGAAGATGGTATATACAAAGGTTGTTACCAATAAGAGTCCATGGTTGCAGAAAGCAACTTTAGGTGGAGTCTATACTGTACCGATTTCGCATGGTGAGGGACGTTTTGTTGCAAGTAAAGAGTGGATTGATAAGCTTTTTGAAAATGGACAGGTTGCAACGCAGTACGTTGATATCAACGGAAATCCGACAATGGATGAAGATTACAATGTAAATGGTTCTTATGCAGCGATTGAAGGTATTACAAGTCCGGACGGAAGAGTACTTGGTAAGATGGCACATTCTGAACGTCGGGATAAAGACGTGGCAATTAATATTTTTGGTGATCAGAATCAGCTTATTTTTGAATCAGGTGTGGAGTATTACAAGTAATAATACAATTATATCTGAAAAATTAGGGGTGATTGTATGCAATATATTGTTACGAAAAAAGAAATGAAGACCATCGATGCTTATACAACGGAGAAAATTGGAATTCCAGCAGCAGTTTTAATGGAACGGGCAGCACTTGCAGTTGCTGCCCAGGTGGAGCTGGTAAATGAGCATAAGGGAAGAGTTCTGGTTGTTGTAGAAAGTGGTAATAATGGTGGAGATGGTCTGGCAGTAGCAAGAATTTTAATGCAACGGGGATATTGTGTAGATGTATTATATATCGGTGGTGTGAAAAATATTTCTGAACAATTTGAAATTCAGAAAAATATTTTGCATAAGTTAGGTGTGAGATTTCGTAAAAGTATATCGAATAAAGTTTACGCTGTTATTGTAGATGGCATTTTTGGTGTAGGTTTATCAAGAAAGATTGAAGATCCGCAAAAAAAAGTGATTGAGACACTGAATCAGATGGATGCAGTTAAGGTCGCCATTGATATTCCAAGTGGTATTGATGGTACAACAGGAGAAATTTTGGGTACTGCATTTCGTGCAGATTATACGGTGACTTTTGGTCCTAAAAAACTTGGAATGTTTTTTTTAGATGGCATTGACTATTGTGGAAAGATAGTTTGTGCTGATGTAGGATTTCCGTCAGAGGCAATTGATTATGTAAAACCGATGATTTATGCATATGATAATTCTGATATGGACAAGCTGCCAAAGCGCTATGATAATTCCCATAAAGGAATGTATGGACGTGTAGCAGTGATTGCAGGTAGTAAGAATATGTCTGGTGCAGCCTTTTTATGTGGAAAAGCAGCTTATTCCACGGGTGCAGGACTGGTAAAGATATATACGCACGAAAGCAATCGCATGATTTTACAATCGCAGCTGCCGGAAGCAATTATGATGACTTATCAAGATTATGAAGGAGCATTAGCGTGCATTGAAGATGCTATGCAATGGGCTACTGTCATTGTGGTAGGACCGGGACTTGGAATGGATACAACTTCTGAGCGAATGCTTTATGAATTATTAATGAATGCAGAAGTACCACTGGTGGTAGATGCAGATGCACTTAATATTTTGTCTGAGAATATGGAATTGGCTGCAACTTCTTCTGTGCAGATGATAATGACGCCGCATATGAAAGAAATGAGCCGGTTGGTGAAGAAAAAGATTCCGGAGATTGCAGAAAATCGTTTTGAGATAGCCAAGAACTTTGCCAAAAGGTTAGGGGTTGTTCTTGTTTTAAAGGATGCTAAATCCATTGTAACAGATGGCGGTAATCGAACCTATATTAATCTTGCAGGAAATAATGGTATGTCAACCGGAGGCTCAGGCGATGTATTGTCAGGTATTATTGCAGGGATGATTGCAGGTGGTCTTCCGCTTTCTGAAGCAGCACGAATGGGAACCTATGTGCATTGTCAGGCTGGTGATTATGCAGCAGCAAAGAAAGGCAAATATGCGATGCTGGCATCGGATATTATTTCCTGTTTAGGTGAGGTAATGCAGGGGTAGTGAAAGAAAAAAAGCGCTATTTATGCGTTCGACTTTGAAGAGTAGAAAAGAATTTAAATATGTGCAGACAGAGGCGAATAAATGGAAAAATATTATCGTGTAGAGGCAGATATTGACCTTGATGCAATCAGAACAAATATTGTAACAATGAAAAAACGGATTCCAAAAGGAAAAAAGTTGTTAGCTGTTATAAAAGCGAATGCATACGGACATGGAGCAATTGAAGTGGCAAAAGCATTAGATGATTTATCTGATTATTATGGTGTGGCATGTCTTGATGAAGCAGTTGAGCTTCGTAATGCTGGTGTAAAAAAGCCGATTCTTATTCTTGGAATGACGGATGAGAGTTTATTTGATACTATTGTTGAGTATGATATAACGCAGACTATTTTTACGGTAGAACAGGCTAAAGTCTTATCAAATGTTGCTTTAGAGATGGGAAAAACTGCCAAGGTTCATATTAAACTGGATACCGGTATGAATCGGATTGGTTTTCCTTGTAATGAGGACAGTGTAAATGCAATTGCAGAGATAGCAATATTTCCGAAGCTTGATGTAGAGGGGATTTTTACCCACTATTTCAAAGCAGATTGTGTGGATAAGACTTCAGCAAAGCAACAACTTGAAAAGTTCTCAAGTATGATTCATCAATTGCAGGAGAAAGGGGTTTCTTTTGCAATTCGGCATATTTCTAATAGTGCAGGAATTATGGAGATGCCGAATGATGTATATGATATGGTTCGTTCCGGTATTTCTACCTATGGTTTGTATCCTTCTGAGGAAATGGATAAAAAGGCATGTGTTTTGTATCCTGCAATGACATTAAAAAGTCATATTGTCCATATAAAAAAAGTACAGGCAGGAGAAACCATTGGCTATGGTGGAACTTATACAGTACCTTGTGAAAAGTTGATTGCAACAGTTGGAATTGGATATGCGGATGGTTATCCACGTGCATTATCAAATCAGGGAAGAATGTTAGTTCATGGACAGTTTGCACCGATTTTGGGCAGAGTGTGTATGGATCAAACAATGATAGATGTAAGTGATATAGCGGATGTTGTAGTGGGGGATGAGGTAGTTCTTTTTGGAAAACAAAAGTCGAGCGTTATTCCGGTAGAAGAAATTGCAGAAATGTCGGCAAGTTTCAATTATGAAGCAGTTTGTGACGTGAACCGTCGGGTTCCCCGTATTTTTTATAGAGATGGAAAAGTGGTGAGTGTAAAGAATTATTTGCTGGATTAACTCGCAAAATGAATAGTCTTCGAATACAATGGTAATACTTAGGATACCTGATGAAAAGAAAGGTTTCCAAGTTGGAACCAGACATTACATATATGTGCATTTTGCAAATCAGGAATTTGTAAATTGGAGTGTGATACCATTGTTGGTGACGAGAGGTGACATTTATTATGCAGATTTAAGACCGGTAGTAGGTTCAGAACAGGGTGGAGTCCGTCCGGTATTAATTATACAAAATGAGGCAGGAAATAGACATAGTTCAACTGTAATCTGTGCAGCTATTACGAGCCGCCAGAATAAAGCAAGAATTCCAACCCATGTGGAACTTGCGGCAAACAGATGTGAAATAGAAAAGGACTCGGTTATTTTGCTTGAACAGGTAAGGACGATTGATAAACAAAGATTGAGAGAAAAGGTATGTCATCTTGATGATGATATTATGAGAAATGTAAACCAGGCGCTGAGAATTAGTTTGGCACTATAAAATAAAATGAAATGAGGTATGAGATATATGTCAAGTGGGCCCGGTGGCTTAAAATCACTATTTAGCAGAAAGAATAAGGATGATAACAATGACACGGTTGAAGAAATTCGTTCCATTATTGAAGAAGGACACGAGCAGGGAGCTATTGAACCGGATGAGGCGGAGATGATTTCCAATGTTATTGAATTTGGTGATAAAGAAGTCAGAGATGTTATGAATCCACGCCAAAGGATTGTGGGGCTGGAGGCTGATATAGAGGTAGCCGAAGCATTAGAAATTATGCTTGAAAATAGTTATTCCCGTTATCCAATTTATGAGGAAGATGTGGATAATATAATTGGTGTTTTACATATAAAGGAAGCGGTAAGTGCTTATCTAACGGATTCTCATCAAAGTGTGCGGGAGATTGGCAGTGAACCGTATTATATTCATCCAACACAAAAAATCCGAAAACTGTTTAATGAGATGAGAAGTCATAAAATTCATTTAGCTATTGTAGTGGATGAATATGGGCAGACAGAAGGATTAGTCGCAATGGAAGACTTATTAGAGGTTATCGTTGGCGATATTTTGGATGAGCACGACGAGGAGGAAACGGATATTATGAAGGCTGCCATTGGCGAAGGATATATCGTAAAGGGTAGTACGGATTTAGAAGAGTTGGAAGATTTGTTTCATATTGAATTTCCAGATGAAGATATTGATACAGTGAATGGATTCATGTTGTATGAGTTGGGGAGATTACCACAGGAATTTGAAAAAATTCATATTGTATATCAGGGATTTTCTTTTGATGCGTTAGAGCGGGATGATCGAATGATAAAAAAAGTTCGGATTCGTAAGCTTACAGAAATAACAAAAGAGTTGTGATTAAAAGGAATATGGTAAGAAAACAGCTTATTTATATAGGCTGTTTTTTCATTTTTCATAGATTATTTCAAATTGTAAACTGGAAAAGAATTGAAAAGTAAATGCATCGGATTAAATATATAAAAAGATATTGACAAATTCAAAAAATTGTATTATTGTATTAAATGTATAAGACAGTGGTACAGATGGTGAGAAAGGAGGATTTGAATGGAGTGGGAATTAAAGTCAGATCGCCCCATATATACACAGTTGTTGGAAGAATTAAAGCGAAGAATTGTTTCTGGATATTATAAGCCGGGAGAAAAGCTGATGCCGGTAAGAGAGTTGGCACAGGATGCAAAGGTAAATCCAAATACAATGCAGAAAGCATTGATGGAATTAGAACGACAGTCGCTTGTATTTGCGGTTCGTACTACGGGGCGCTATATAACGGAGGATGAGGAACTTATTAGAAGCATGAAGAAAGAATTTGCAGCATCTCATGCAAAGAATTTTTATGATGAGATGTCAGCACTTGGATATGACAAAGAAGAAATGCTTCAGTATATTAGGGAGTATGAGGAGGAATAGTCACTATGAGTTTAGTAGAATGCAGAGCACTTACAAAGAGATATAGCAAGGCTTTGGCACTTAATCAGGTAAACCTTGATTTAGAGCCAGGTAAAATTATTGGTCTGCTTGGTCCGAATGGAAGTGGAAAGACCACATTTATTAAATTGTGTGCAGGTTTGCTGACACCAACAGCCGGCGAGATAAAGATAAAGGGAATGGATGTTGGACCAGAAACAAAGGCAGTGGTTGCGTATTTGCCGGAACGAACCTATTTGAGCAGATGGGCGAAAGTAAAAGAGATTGTGAGTTTCTTTGGAGAGATGTATGATAATTTTCAAGAGGATGTGGCATATCAAATGCTGTCTGACCTTGGAATTAATCCTGATGATAAGCTTAAAACAATGTCAAAAGGTACGAAAGAAAAAGTACAGCTTATTCTTGTTATGAGTCGGAAAGCAGATTTATATTTATTAGATGAGCCAATGGGTGGTGTAGATCCGGCTGCAAGAGATTATATATTAAATACAATTATCACAAACTATAATCCGGAAGGTAGTATTTTGATTTCTACTCATCTGATTTCAGATGTAGAGAATATTTTGGATGATGTCATTATGATAAAACAAGGGAATGTTGTTTGTCATGATTCAGTGGACAATATTCGCATGACTTATGATAAATCCTTAGATCAGGTATTCCGGGAGGTGTTTCGATGTTAGGAAAATTAGTGAAAGAAGAATTTAATTCATATCGTATGTCCGTTGGTATTACATTTTTAGCAGGGGTTATTTTTACAATTTTTATGAAGATTGTATGTATGCTTCCATATCAAAAGGATGCAAAATATTTGATTCAGACAATGGGATTTTATGGGTACTACTATATCATCATGTTAATGAGTGTAGCTGTGGGAGTATTGGTAATTGTAAGATTTTATAGTACAATGGTAGGGGATCGTGGATATCTTACGTGGACCTTACCAGTCAAATCCACTACCATTATTTGGTCAAAGCTACTTGGTGGTCTTTTTTGGAATATTATTGCTTTTATTGTAACAATAGCCCTGTTTGCAATTTTTCTGGTTGGAAAATATTGGGTAATCTGGAATGATTTTGCAATGAATGTTACTTTAAATGAAACAAATGTTGATGTATTGCATGAAATTTTGGGCGAATTGATGGAAATGTTTCGTCTGGAATACTTAATTCCAGTGTTTTTGGTTTTGATTACATTGTTGGTTTATCAAATTATGCCACAGTTGCTTGTATATTTTTGTATTGCAATCGGACAGTTATTTGGTAAGTGGAGAATTGTAGCATCGATTGGATGTTATTTTGTTCTTATGATTATAATGGAAATTTTTATGATTGCAGGAATTGCAGTACTGACAGTAGGTGGTGTATCAGCTGCCAGTGTTGGGTTCTTTGAAAATATGAGTATATTTGGTATAATAAACTTTGTACTAAGTATTGTTCTTGTGGTGGGAATTATTCTTTCTGTAGTATTCTTCCTGTTTACAAATATGATATTTAAAAGACACTTAAATCTTGAGTAATT
>JAQXLK010000215.1 GCA_029012085.1 Clostridiales bacterium | reverse complement strand
TGAGTATCTGAAAGGGATTGAACTTGAAGAAGGAGAATTGCCGAAATCAGGAAATACACTTAGCATGATTGCAGGTAATCAGGTGATTGGAGAATTTATGGATTCGGCAACCGGCGAATATCCATATTGGGAAACGGAGGAACTTCCTAACATAGATATGTTAAAGACCCCGATGGTAGGAGGTATTGATAAGGAAGAATATGCTGGCGAGGCAGATTCAGAAACTCCGGCAACAACAGAATCAGGTATTTCCGATCCAACCTTTGCAGTGACAAATGATTTCGAGGAAGTGAATGATTTTGAAGGAGAAGGTGGAAGTGATTTTGAAGGAGAATCTGAAAGTGAGCCAACTTCTTCGCCGTCAGATGTGGATTCATCTGCTTCCGATGATTTTTCCGATGAGTTTTCTGATGGTGACAATATGGAGGATGGAACATCATACAGCTCATTCACTTCTTCCATGAAACGTGTTCCGATTAAAGTGACAGGTGTGACTGCCGGTGACGTGGAGACTTATACAGAGTATTCCTATTATTGTTATACCCGGATGGATGATTTAAAGGATTTTTTGAAGAAAAACTATTCTTTAAATGATGTGATTCCCGGTCAGCCGACAGATAAGAATGGGAAACCCTATAGAGACTTAAAATACAGCCAGCTTACAGTAAAAGTGGATGATTCAAGCAATGTAGAGACGGTACTTGAGGAAATACAAAATATGGGCTATAGGGCAGATGCCAATAAGGAATGGCTTGAAGAGATTGAAAAAGAATTTATGATTATAGAGGCTGTTCTTGGTGGAATTGGTGCAGTGGCTATGCTGGTTGCTGCCATCAGTATTGCAAATACCATGACCATGTCAATCTACGAGCGAACAAAAGAGATTGGTGTCATGAAAGTATTAGGATGTGGTCTTGGCAATATTCGCTCTATGTTTTTGGCGGAGGCTGCATTTATCGGTTTCTTAGGCGGAATAGTTGGAATTGTATTTAGTTATACGCTTTCTTTGGTATTGAATAAGGTGGCACCTTCCGTGGTAGGTGACAGTATGGGAATTGCGGAAGGAACAAACATTTCAGTGATACCTTTGTGGCTTGTGCTTCTTGCAATTGCGTTTTCAACCATTATTGGTATGATTGCAGGATTCTTCCCGGCACAGAGGGCAACGAAGCTTAGTCCGTTGGCAGCAATTCGAAATGAATAAAGAATGATAAAACTAGAAAAGAACATGTTCTGAAAATGCAAAAGCAATTTGAACATGTTCTTTTTCTGGCTTTATTGTTTTGTAAATTACATTTCCTAAAATGTATAAAGACACCTTAGATTGGTATTATGCCGATTTGTTTGTGGCAAAATCAATCTGCTGAATAGTTCCGGCAGCACCAGTGGATTCGTGTAAATAAAATCCCGTCTGTCTGACTACAGCCTGTGTTTCATTGGTGTCCAGACTTTTGTGTGTAAATTCTGTATCGGCATGACCTAAGTAGATTGCTCCGATATCTGCCTGCTGTAAGTCCATCAGCTTGTCGTTGCCTTCTGCATCCTTGGTCCAAATCTTTAACTTGGAATAAACGGTATCATTTTCATCAATCCAGCCATTACCATCTTCGTCATAGGCTGCCAGATCTTTGAAGCCATTGCCGGATTTGGTGCCAAATAATTCACTGCCATCATCAATGATGCCGTTCTCATCTTCATCCAAGGCGAGAAAACCGTTTCCTTTAGCCAGTTCGGAAATCTCCTCTTTTGTGCCATCACCGTCAATGTCAAAGAACCATTTCTGGTCGCTGATGGTGTCTGGTGCATCTTCTAACTGAATCACCAATGGGTCTGTTAAAATATACTGTGTCTGACTGCTAAGCATAGTGGATTCTTCAACAAAGGAGTGGCTCATCTCCATGGAAATCTGAAAGTCAATACTTCGTCCGTCAGCAGTCTGTACAGTTCCTTTACTGTTAAAGGTGGTAGTTTCCTCTTCGCTCTTCTTTACTGTGCTGCTGGTTTGGATATTCCACAAACTGCCTGGCTGTGAAGTTGAGGTTGTGAGGTCTACAATCGAACTGCCGGTTGGGGATGTCTTTGTGTACGAGGCAGAGTAGTTCCCACCCAAGATGCTTTCAAACTGGGACTGGGAATTGCCCAAACCTAGAAGCTGTTTGCGGATTTGCTCCATAAACTGTTCTAATCGTTCAATAAGCTGTTGCCTGAAATCCTCTAATGTAGAACGTACATCAAAAAGACTCACCGCCGTACCTGACATATTGGTATACAGGTCAGAGGCAAGTGGTGTAGTATCCTCTGCCATGTCATTAGAAGGTTCATAGGCATCATACTGTCTGGATGCTGCTGTACCGCTGTATTGTGCAAATGTCTGCCGGAAGGATGTTGAAGACTGATAGCTTCCTATTCCTCCTGCGTTTTGTGCTGTGATGTTACTTGTTATTTCCGTACTCTGAATGTAGGACCGCCCTGAGTCCATATTGATTGTGCCTGAATCGATTTTCATATCCTTCACCCTTTCTTCATAGTATAGTCCAGTCTAACCAGGATATAGCATCTTTTGAAAAAGTGTTTCCAAGCACCAATCTAACCATTATATATTTCGGAAAACAAAACGAAAAACTTTAGAGATGCAGTGCAGTCCTTTCTTGGTGCTGGCGAAAATCAATGGTTTACAACTGGGGAAAAGAAAAGTATAATGAAAGATAGTGTGATTTGGAAAGGAACAGGATATGTATCAGATTAAGAAAAAGGATGGGAATGCAAAGCGAGCAACCGTTACAACGGTACATGGTACAATAGAGACTCCGGTTTTTATGAATGTGGGAACAGCGGCGGCAATTAAGGGGGCTGTGGCGACAACTGATTTACAGGAGATTGGAACACAGGTGCAGCTTTCGAATACGTATCATTTACATGTAAGACCGGGAGACAAGATTGTAAAGCAGTTAGGCGGTCTTCATAAATTTATGAACTGGGACAAACCGATTCTTACCGACTCAGGCGGATTTCAGGTGTTTTCGTTAGCGGGACTTCGAAAGATAAAAGAAGAAGGTGTGTATTTCAATTCTCATGTGGATGGACGTAAGATTTTTATGGGTCCGGAGGAAAGTATGCAGATTCAGTCAAATCTGGCTTCTACCATTGCCATGGCATTTGATGAATGTCCCCCAAGTACGGCAGACCGTACCTATATTCAGAATTCTGTAGAACGGACTACAAGATGGCTTGCCAGATGTAAGACGGAGATGGATCGGTTGAATTCTTTAGAGGATACCATTAATAAGGAGCAGTGGCTTTTTGGTATTAACCAGGGAGGCGTTTTGGCGGATATCCGTATTGAGCATGCGAAACGTATATCAGAAATGGATTTGAATGGCTATGCAATCGGCGGACTGGCTGTTGGAGAAAGCCATGAAGAAATGTATCATATTATTGAAGAGACAGTGCCATATCTTCCGGAGGATAAGCCGACCTATCTAATGGGTGTAGGGACTCCTGCCAATATATTAGAAGCCGTAGACCGGGGAGTGGATTTCTTTGACTGTGTGTATCCGAGCCGGAATGGACGACACGGACATGTATATACGAATCATGGAAAGCTGAATCTGTTTAATGCAAAGTATGAGCTGGACAGCCGTCCGATTTCAGAAGAGTGTAATTGCCCGGCTTGCCGCAATTATTCAAGAGCATATATCCGACATTTATTAAAAGCAAAGGAAATGCTCGGAATGAGACTTTGCGTCTTGCATAATTTGCATTTTTATAATAATATGATGAGTGAGATTCGGGAAGCCATTGAGCAGGAGCGCTATCAGGAATACAAGAAGATGCGGCTTGATGGATTTAAGCAGGGGGAAGCCTGAAAAATAAAAAATAAAAAAGAAAAGAGGAATTTATTATGTTATCAATGTTTTTAGAAGCAGGAGCGCAGGCAGCGGGACAACAGAGCACAGCAGGTTCATGGCTTGTTTTAATCGGAGAACTTGGATTTTTCTTTCTGATTATATATTTTCTTATGATTCGCCCACAGAAAAAGCAGCAGCAGCAGATGGAAAATTTGCGTGATTCTGTACGTCCGGGTGACAATATTATGACTACCGGTGGTTTTTATGGAGTTGTGTTAGACGTGGTGGATGATACGGTTATTGTAGAATTTGGTAATAACAAGAACTGCCGAATTCCGATGCACAAAAATGCCATTGCTGAAGTGGAAAGAGATGACGAAGAAACGGATGAGAAGGATTCTAAGAAATAATATGTAATGATTAAGTACCGGGAATAGAATGGTTTCCAAACCGGTGCTGAATGATTATGTGAATAAAAAAGAAAACCGGTACTGTGGTTGTTGCGCCATAGTATCGGTTTTATCGTTTTTGCAAAGCAGTGAGTCAGGTGACTGCCGCAAGAATGTGAGAAACACGAAAAGTGTATTTTCATCGTTTAATGGTGTGCATTGCGGTATTCCAGAATTTTGTTCAACAATGTGTCTGGAATACACAGATTACCACGCCCTGTTCCGATGGAAATGTCAGGTTTGACAACACCATGAAAATCAGAGCCACCGGATACCAAAAGATTTTTTGAAAGTGCCATGCTTCGAAGTTCCTGCGTCTGACCTAAGTCATAGGTAGAATAGTAACATTCCATTCCGGCAAGTCCTAAAGGAATAAGGGTTTCATCCAGGAGCTGCTCTACCTCGGATTTTGAAAACTTATAGGAATAAGGATGGGCAAGAATAGCGGTTCCTCCTGCATTTTGGATTAAGTTGAGAACATGCTCTGGCGTTACCTTTGGCTTTGCCAGATAAAATGGGCAACCGATACCTAAGTATTTGTCAAAGGCTTCTGTCTTGCTGGAACAGACTCCCTTTTCCACTAAAACTCTCGCAAAATGAGCCCTTGTAATGACACTATTTGGATTGCCGTGTAGTAGTTCTTCCATAGTAAGAGGAATTCCGGCATCGACAAATTTCTGTACCATTTTTTCATTACGGTCAATTCGTGCCTGCTTGAGAGAATTAAGCTCATTTATAAATGTTTCATCTTTATAATCGACATATAGTCCAACAATATGAATTTCCCGGTTGTTATAGTAGCAGGAAAGTTCAATTCCAGGAATGACTTTCAAGGTATCATAGCTACTGCTGGCAGAGACTGCCTCAGAAACACCATCCACTGTATCGTGGTCAGTGAGTGCAAAGTGAGAAAGTCCAGCTTTGTAGGCAAGCTCTACCACTTCGGTTGGGGTAAAAGAACCATCGGATGCAGTAGAATGTACATGCAGGTCAATTGTATTCATAAGAAACCTCCGTTTTACATTTGGATAGATTGTAATGATTCAGAGAGCTTTTCTAAAAGAGAAGAACAATCCCTGAACAGTTACAAATTATACTTCAATTTTGGGAAAAATAAAAGTGGTCATGGTTGTATTTTTGGATGTGCACAAATGGAGTACTGTTATTTTGTAATAATTCCTAATAATTTTAACGAAATTAGGACTAGATTTTTTTGTCGATATATGAGAGAATATAGACAGTTACGGCGTGGGCTCACTTTATCAGATGAGCCAGATGTCTTATAGATAGGACGAGCCGGAAATTTTACAATTTGAAAGGAGTTTCAACATGATTTATTCACAGGAAGTAGAAAACATGTGTCCAGTAGCTCAGGGCGTACATCATGGTTGTGCACCAATCCCAGAAGAAGCTAAGTGGGTACAGGCAATGGAAGTAAAGGATATTTCTGGTTTAACACACGGTATTGGCTGGTGTGCACCACAGCAGGGTGCCTGCAAGCTTACATTGAATGTTAAGGAAGGTATCATCCAGGAAGCATTGGTTGAGACCATCGGATGTTCTGGTATGACACATTCTGCAGCTATGGCTTCAGAGATTTTACCAGGTTTAACCGTAATGGAAGCATTGAATACAGACTTAGTATGTGATGCAATTAATACAGCAATGAGAGAGTTATTCTTACAGATTGTATATGGTCGTACACAGAGTGCATTCTCTGAGGAAGGTCTTCCGGTTGGTGCTGGTCTT
>JAQXLK010000214.1 GCA_029012085.1 Clostridiales bacterium | reverse complement strand
CCCGTCCCCTGCACAATTCCATCCTCATCAATCACAGCATTTTCAGACACATCATTCAGCAATTTTATAATTCTCACATAATCATCATCCTGCCCATCACATTGGTGTGTCTTGCCGCCACTTTCCATACATGGAATGTATCGCGCCTGCACAATTCCATCAATCGTGATCTGTAAATTCAAAATTGCACTATTTACTGTCTTACTGCTAAAACTAAAATTACTCAGGGAATAAAAGATGGGAACACCACCATAGTATTCTACTCCCTGCAGACAATGAGGATGACCGCCCACGATTGCATCCGCACCGGCTTCAATAAATGCATAAGCAAGCGCCTGCTGGTCCTCCTGAATCGTCGTCACAAGCTCCGTCCCCCAATGCGGATATACCACAACAAAATCACAATTTTTCTCCGCCTCTTTAATCATCTCTACCACCAAATCCGATTCGAAGCAGCGCACTACTCCCGGTGAATCCTCAGTGGCAGGCTGGGTAAAGATTGGTTCATCCCGCTCCACCTGAGAGGCTGCAATATAACCGATTTTGATACCGTTTGCAATAAAATAAACAATATGATTTTTCGCATCTTCAATATCCAAGCCACCACCCACATAAGGCATACCGGCATCATTTAACGTATCTATCGTATCCACAAATGCTTCCTCACCATAATCAAAGGCATGGTTATTTGCAATCGACACAATATCCACACCCATCTCCTGAAGACGGCTGACACGTTCCGGAGCTGCCCGGAAATTATACCCCTTTGGTATCGGAGAGCCGCCCGTGCTATAACAAAACTCATTATTCAGCATAAAAATATCCGCCTGGGCCATAGTCTTTTGCAACTCCGGACTAAATGCACCATCTATCCCTTCTCTTGTATAATTCTGTGCCGGTGCATAATCATTCGCAAAAGATACATCCCCCGCAAAAGAGAGACTCACGTAATCTTTTGCAGCACAAGTCTTTTCATAAATGAGATTCTCCTGCATGGACTGCTCTGACCCCCGGATTCCCGCTGCCTCATCCTTTAATACAAAAATGCTTTTCCCTGTCTCTTCATACCACAGCGTATCCTTGTAATCTCCGCTCTCCTTCTTGGCCGCCAAATCGTCACAGGCTTCCGGGTAATGCTCACAAAGCCAGCCTGCAAATTCTTCATCGATTTTTGTCTCATTCTTCATCAAAAAATCCCGGATTCTACCCTGCTCTTCCAATTCCTCCTGTTTGTCTGACTCTACATCTGAAATGCATTCCCGGGTCACTTCCTCCGAACTATCAGCTAAAGCTGTCTTTGATTCAGAAGCTTCCGCCTGATTTCCTATAAAAAGATAAATCATCATCGCTGCATTTTCATCATTTACGATTCCATAATAGTGACAAGTCACAAATCCCACTACCACTGCCATCCATAATAAAATAAATGTAAATACTAAATAAGACAGTTTTTTCTTCATCCCCGTCCAAACTCCTCATCTTTTGTTCTTATATACCCATTCTACTATGTCTCAGAAAAATGTAACCGTGACATATTTTCTCAGCGTAAAATTTTAACACTTTTTTTCTTAGACCATTTTGATACGTAATTTTTCCTACCTACTTTTTTGTATGCACGAATTCGAACATAATATTTCTTGTTCTTTTTTAATCCCTTAATTGTTACTTTCCCTTTCTTAGCACCTATTACTTTTTTAGTACGAACTCCTTTTTTATAATTTTTGTCTGTACTATATTGTATTTCGTAACCAGTCACGCCTTCTCTTGTTTTCCAGATTACCTCTATCTTGTGCTTCTTTTTATTAGAAACTTTTTTTATTACTGTATCCTTAACTACGTCTTTTTTACTTTCATCTTTTTCTTCTGTTCTTACTTCCGTACTTGCTTCTGTTTTTTCTTCTGTGCTTACTTCTGTTTTTTCTTCTGTACTTGTTTCTGTTTTTTCTTCCGTAGTTGCTTTTGTGCTTACTTCCGTGCTTGCTTCTGTTTTTTCTTCCGTAGTTGCCTCTGTACTCACTTCCGTACTTGCTTCTGTTTTTTCTTCTGTAGTTGCCTCTGTGCTTGCTTCAATTTTTTCCGTTGTTTTTTTCTCACGGCTTAGTTCTGCCTTACACACACTACAATAATACACTTCATCATAGCTGCCCTCATTTTCACTTGTAGCCGGCACCACATTTTCAGAAACAGGCTCTCCCGGCTGATGTTCTTTTGTTTGTGTAATCTTTTCATAATTACTTTCACAGTTTTCGTGAAGTAAACAAGTATATTGCTCCTTTCCAGGTGACACGCAGCTAGCCGAAGCTATCACTTTTGTACTGTATAAATGACTGGCAATTTTTTGAATCAATGCATTTTCTGTATATCCCGTTGCATTTTCCGGAATATAAATCGAAACACTCGCATTCGTAATATAGCCGAACGCATCCGCTGCGATTGTAGGACACTCTGCTTTCAAAAAATATATAGATGAAAGCGAATTACACTTATAAAATGCTCTGGACTTTATTTCTGTAACAGATGCCGGAATCTGAATACTGTTTAAACTGCTGCATCCATTAAATGCACTCTTACTAATGCTCGTTAAGCCTTTCGGCAATTCTAATGTTTCCAGAGAAGTACAATTACTAAAACAGGAATCTCCTAAATCTGTAAGATTAGAAGATAAGCGAATCTCTTTTAAATTCGTACAACCAGAAAATACTTGTATTCCAAAACTACTCACGGAATCCGGCAAAGATAATTTCTCTAATGACGTGTCGCCGGAAAAAGCAAAATTACCAATGCTGGTGACTCCTTCCGGAATATTGATTTCTTTTAATGCACTACAACCTCGGAAGGCTTGCTGTGCCATTGTTGTAAGGCTATCCGGAAGAGTAACCTTTGTAAGGCTTGAACATCCCCTAAATGCCCAATTACCCAAGCCTGCTGCATTACCGGAAATTACAACTTCTTGAAGACCTTTATTGGCATCAAATGCCCCCATTGCAACAGCGTTAGAGGATTCCCAGATTAATTTCCCAATCAAAGGACATTCACTAAAGGCATAGGTTCCAAATCTTTTAACCGTTGCCGGTATGACTACCTCCCCACTGACATTGGACTTTGTAAATGCATAACTTCCGATTTCCGTTACCCCGGTTAAATCAACCTTTGTTAAACTCAAACATCCTGCGAAAACATAACTTCCAACAAAAGTAGAAGATGTTTCCTGTGTATTAAGCTCTGTCACCAACTTGGAACCGTCAACATATAAATTACCACCGGTCAAATACATAGGATTCGATGCCTGCTTACCAAATGAAATCTTCAGCCACTTTTCTATCGGTCCATCATAATATACATCTGTCCGTTCCCGTATCTCCTGATAGGTATCCGTATCTACAGAAAATGCATTCTCTCCTACTGAAACAAGACTTTCCGGAAATGTAACCCTACTAAGACTAATACAGTTTAAAAATGCATCTTTACCGATGGATTGTAATGCTTTTGCCTGATTTAGATTAATTTCCGGCAGTTTTACACAGCCGCTAAATGCTGCTTCACCTATTGTTTCAAATTGCTCTGGGAAAACAACTTCTTCTAAATTCACACAATCCGAAAAAGCATGATTACAAACAGAGGTGACACCATTAATAACAATCTTTTTAATCTTTTCCTTATCACTATACCATGGGATGCTTTCCACAGAAGAAAATTCCGGCATATTGCCAAAACCGTTAATTGTCAAAGTTCCTGTTTCTGATAATTCATACTCTAAATTTGCTGCCGTTACATCCGCAATCTTAACTGACTTCTCTTCTGTCCAATTTTGAAAACGCACCTGCTTCATAGTTGCCGCTGTAGAGTTATCCATTGGTAACATCTCATATACAACAACCCAGTCACAATATTCCGGAATCGTAAAAAGCCGGTCAAACGGAAAATCTTCAAAAGCCATTCCTTTATCAAGCGCCTCTTTGAGGGTTGGACATGCCTCAATCGTATTATCATAAAAGTTGCCATTTGATGTATACGCTCTAAAATAACGTTTCTGATTCGAATCATTACTAACACACAGATATGTCTCGTTCTTTGCCTGGTCTCTCTTCACTGTTCCCACATAAATGGAAGAAGCATTATCCCATGTATCTTCATTCCACTCCACCTGATCCTGCTCCGGCTTATCCGGATAAAGCCGGCCATAACGGGATGCACAGCCAAAATGCAAATTCTCAAATGTAATATTGGATATCTTTGTCCCTTTTGAACCATGGGCATACATGGCATATCCACCACCATTTAAATAACAATTTGTAAAAGACATATTATCCCCATCTGAAAATTCAGTCTGGAGCATAATACAAGCATTTACATATGACTTTGGTGCATTGGGATACCGCAGAGCAGGCATTTCAAAGCGACAGTTATCAAAATGAATATTCTCTGTTTTTACAGTAGAATCCGAATAATTTCCATAAATCTGAATTCCGTCTACATGAATCTCACCTTCCGCAGCATACTCCGATGTTGGATTATATATATAACAATCGTTAACATAGCAATTCACAAAAAGATTCAATCGGTCATTAATACCACCTCCAAAGCGGCAGCGATTGAATGTAATATCACTACCAGCTGTGGAAATAAAAGAGCAATTATTAAACTCATAAGAAATCTCATCAAATGATTTTCTTTCGCCTCCAAAACTCTTTAGCTTACAGTTATTAAACACAAAAGAAACCTTCCTGCCCCCTTCTTTCAATGCATCCGGACTATATACAACTAACTTGTAACGGGATAAATCCACATTTTCAATTACAATCTTACCATTCAAATTTGCATTCTTGTATTTCAAATTAATCTTAAATGTATCATCTGCTACTGCCCCTTGCAGTGTGGTTTGTTCTTCATTAATGGTACAGGGAATATTCGCATCTGTAATCACTGTAAAACCACCCTCAGGTTCTACAACCCCGGTATTGTATAAATCAGGTATTACCTTTGTGTCATGCTCTGATACCGTAACCGTTGTTTCTTCCGCAAAAGCCAGACTTTTGTCAAGAAAAGCAAAGCAAAAGATACATCCAATAAAAAACAATACTCTTATTATCATTTGTCTGTCACGATTCCCCTTCATTTTTCCTTCCCCTTTCCATGAATCATTTGCAAACATTTAGATAATGCTATTGTACCATATTGCATTTTTCCCGACCATACCAAGTTTTCTTTTTACACCTTCTCCAATAAACAGCTCTGACTACTGCAGACTTTCCATCCAGATTCGCTTTTTAAATATAACGAAGGATATACCTAATCTCACACATTCCTCCATAGACAAAATGAAATATGTATATTCGATTGGCAGTTTCCAGACAAATGCAGCCAGCAGTCCCAAAGGAACACCGAACAACCAGGTTCCTATAATATCAATCCACATAACATACTGCGTCTTTCCACCACTTCGGATAATTCCCCCTCCTAAAATCATATTCATCACTTTTACAGGTGAAACGATTGCAAATACAATCAATATGCTTCGTGTCATCTCTTGCAGCGCAGGTTCCACACTATATATTTTTACATAAAAGGATGCCACTACTACCAATATCACAGATAAGCAAAGCGAACCGGCAAAACCATATTTCATGAGCTTCTTGGAATCTTTATATGCTTTCTCATATTGCTTTCCTCCAAGAGATTTCCCAATCAATATGCCCGCTGCCTGGGATAAGCCACTCAAAGCCCCAATCATAAGTGTCTGGACCGGTATCGTCATAGTCATTGCCGCACAAGAATCCGTTCCCATATTTCCATAAATGATGGCATACACATTTTCTCCCAGACTCCATAAAAACTCGCATACCAGAATCGGGCACAAAATTCCGATATACTGTTTCCAATAATCTCCTGTGTAATCATTTTTCTGTTTCCAAAGCATCGGCAGATGAATGTTTTGTTTCTTACAATACATGTTAAAGAAAATAAGAATGATAAAACAGGAAACGGTCTGGGCAATCACACTAGCCCATGCAGCACCTTCCACTCCCATTTTCGGAAAGAACCATTTACCAAAAATCAACATGTAATTTAGTCCTGTATTCAAAACCAATGCAAAAATGCTGGCATATAATGGCAGGGTTGCCACCTCCATACACCGGAGCATGGTTGTAACAATAGAACTGACAGCCATCGGTACAAAGGATATTGCAAGAATCCGAATGTAGTCTGCTGCTAACATTCTGGCAGCTTCATCCTTGGTATAAATTCCCATAATCGTTTGCGGAATTGCGATACATAGTATCACAAAAAGCACTGCCAATCCGATGGACAATATCATATTGGAAAAGAAACTCCTGCTGACGGCCTCTTCATCCTTTTTTCCCAGATACTGCGAAATCATGATACCCGCAGCAGCGGCGATTGCTCCTAAAACAACGGAATACAAGGATGCGAATTTCCCTCCCAAACCGATTCCCGCAATACTGTACTTTCCCAGTTTCCCAATCATCACCTGGTCAATTACACTAAAGGATGACTGCAACAGGCATTGTAATGTTACAGGAAGTGCAATTCGAATTGCAGTTTTTTCAAAAGATTCTCTTTTCTCCATATCATGATTCCTCCTCTCTCAGATTCCTTACACTCTGCCGTTCCACAAGAAAAACCGGTAATTTCAAAGTACGTCCTTCTTCTGCTCCATGTTTCAGTTTCTCAAGATGCGTAATTGCATTTTGAGCCCTCAATTGTATATCCTGCTTTATAGTAGTTAGTGCCGGCTTAATAAAGTTACACAACGGACTATCATCAAATCCTACAATAGAAATATCCTCCGGCACCCGAATCTCTCTTTCCTGCAAAAAATGAAGTAATTCAATGGCATAAAAATCGGACACCGCAAAAACTGCCGTATGCTCCTTAATCTCAGAAAGTCTCTCCTGATAGAAACACATCCGTTCCTCCTTTTGAAAGGGAACCTGTAAAAAATCTACACATTCTTTTCCCAATGCCTTCACACATCCGTCCATCCGCTCCATATCCATACAGATATTGTTATCTGAAATACACAGCACCTTTTTGTGCCCCAACCGTTCTAAATATTTTCCCACCTGATAGCCACCGTCATAATTGTCTATCGTCAGATTACAAATCTTTTTCGTTTCTGGAAAATACCCATCATATACTACAAAAGGAATATGCATGGATTCCCGTAACCTTTTATAATCCTGCTCACAAAATCCCATAATTATCAGCCCATCCATGTTCCACATAGATGCAAAACGGACAATCTCATCCCATTTTTTGGTTAATTTTATCATCATAAAATATCCTGCCCTGTCAATTTCATGGGACAACGCATTAATTGCAGCAGAGATAAAACCATCTTCTAAAGCACGCCCTTCATATTTTTCATGGTCATTTACCACAATACCAATAATCCGGGAATTATTCTGTGCCAGCAGAATTCCTGCCATGCTTGGAATATATCCCCGTTTTTCTATCAGCTCCTGAACACGCTTAACGGTTTCATCGGATATTTTATTTGTTTTTCCATGGATAACATTGGATACGGTGGCTGTACTAAGTCCCAGTTCCTCTGCAATATCGGATATTCTGACTCTCTCCTTTTTCATGGCAACAATCCCCCTTTGAATTAAGCTTCCTTCTAACTTTCAGTATAATAAAGCAGGGCTTATTTTTCAAAGGTTAAACGTGTAACCCATTACAAAATACTTATTTTTTCTTTGTACATATTGTATAGTGTACATTTGAGTTATACATTGTTTTAATAAATTCCACAAAAAAGAATTCACATACAAAAAGGGCTACACATTTACAACCCTGTAAATATGCAGCCCACTCTATTTATTCAAGAGGTGCCATTATCCCTCGATGGCAATATAATTGTTCTCTTCTACAGCCTTCGCTTCCTTCTTTGGAATTGTCAGCGTCAAAATACCATGCTTGAATTTTGCCTTAATGTCCTCTTCGGTGATATTCTCACCCACGTAGAAGGAACGTTCGCAAGCTCCGGCATAACGTTCTTTTCGGATATACTTACCAGTTTCCTTCTCTTTCTCGTCCTGATCCAAACCCTTTGCAGCAGCGATGGTCAGATAACCATCCTTCAAGGAAACCTTAACCTCTTCCTTTTTAAAGCCCGGTAAATCCATCTCTAATTCATATCCTGTATCATCTTCCTTTATATCGGTTTTCATCAGATTCTTCGCATGATGACCATACAGTTTTTTCTCCAGCTTCTTCATATCACTGTCATCATAGAATGGAAAACCATCCATAAATTCATCAAATAAGTCTTCTCCAAAAATACTAGGCATCATCATAAGTCATATCCCCTTTCAATGATATAAAACATTTCATTTAGCACTATCGGAGAAATCCGAGGTGTTGTTACTTTAACAACAAATTCGGGGTATAATATGGAAGCGCTTCTTTTTTTATTATGCTCTTTCTTTGTTTAATAATAATATAGCACCATTATTAGCACTCGTCAATAGTGAGTGCTAATAATTTTTGTGAAGAATTTGTGAACACTAAGATTTTTCTATTCCCATCAACTACCCAGAGCAAAACCATTTAAATAAGTTTCAACATCCTCACACTGCATAAACCCACTCATAATACAGGCTCCTTTCGCCTCGGCATTACGGACAGTTTCTATTTTACTGCTGTCTATCCCGCCAATGGCATATACAGGAATTGACACATTTCCACAAATACTTTTCAAAAAATCAAGCCCACGTCCCGGCAAACCTTTCTTGCAATCCGTTGCAAAAATATGCCCGGCAATTATATATGTACAGCCCAGTCGTTCCGCTTCTAAAGCCTCCTCAAGCGAATGGCATGAAGCACCTAACACTTTAAATCGGCTCTTTTGTTCCTCTGTCATTTCCCGCAAAATTAGCAGGGGAAGATGAATCGCCTCTGTCGAAAGTTCTATTGCTACATCTGTGAAACTATGCAAAATACAAGGAACCTGATACTTTTCGCAAATCTGCAAAACCTGCTTTGCAAGTTTCTTATACTCCTCCTTTGTCAAATCCTTTTCCCGCAAAATAATTGCAGCAGGATTGGCAGCCGCAATTTTCTCCACACGTTGCAAAAAATCTTCCTTACATAAACTTCGGTTCGTAACACAAATAATATCAGACATAAAGATAATCATTTAAGACAGGCTGCAGGCCAACTTGTGCCATATCCTGATACATGGTATCAAAGCTGCGGCTATCGTTAATTTCAAACTGTTCATCGCCCTGGGCGCTGTCCGACTCCTTTCCGGTATATTTGCTTTCATGGTCGCCAATACCTGTGGAAACTCCGGCCGAAACCTTGGTAGCAGCTATCTTTACAATACCATCCCGAAACTGTGCACTCTCACGGGAGGAAACGGTAATTCCCACAAAAGGGAGAAAAATGCGGTATGCACAAAGAACCTGACAAAGCTGTTTTTCCCCAACATCTAACGGATTAATCCGGTCATTATTAATAATCGGACGTAATCTCGGGCAGGACAGAGACATTTCTGCCTGAGGATATTTTCGCTGTAGGTAATATACATGAAGTGCACTGGCAAGGGCATCCTTGCGGAAATCTGAAAGTCCTAATAATGCAGAAAATGCCACACCACGCATTCCTCCTCTAAGTGCACGCTCCTGCGCATCAAAACGATACGGCCACACACGCTTATGCCCTGCTAAATGCAGCTGTTCATATTTATCCGTATCATAGGTTTCCTGGAAAACCGTCACATAATCTGCGCCACATTCGTGCAAATAGCGATATTCATCCGTATTTACCGGATATATTTCAAGTCCCACCATACGGAAATACTTCCGTGCCAGTTTACATGCTTCCCCTATATAGTCCACATCACTTTGGGCACGGCTTTCACCAGTAAGAATCAGGATTTCCTCCATGCCGGAATCCGCAATCACTTTCATCTCGTGTTCAATCTGTTCCATGGTCAGCTTCATACGATTAATATGATTGTAGCAGTTAAATCCACAATAGACACAATAATTCTCACAGTAATTGGCAATATAACGCGGAGTAAATAAATACACGGTGTTTCCAAAATGTTTACTGGTTTCCATCCGCGCTTTCTGTGCCATCTGCTCTAAAAACGGTTCCGCTGCAGGAGAAAGCAGAGCCTTAAAATCCTCCACCGAACAGGTCTCATGCTCCAACGCAGTCTTCACATCCTTTGCAGTGTACTTTGAATAATCATAAGACTTCATCTGACTCATAACATTTTCACAGATATCCGATTCAATCTGCTCCATTCCCGGCAAATACTCCATATGATTTCTCCGGCAAGATGGGTCATTTTCCAATCTATGTTTCTTTTCCAGAGCTTCCGGAGACAAATACTCGGAGTCAACCAAAAATTGATTTTCCATTTTCCCCGCCTCCTTAATCACGCAAAAATCCGGTCAACGGATCAGAAGCAGATGCACCGCGAACAAGAACTCTGCCAAGACCGGACAGATATGCCTTTCGTCCGGCTTCAATTGCCTGCCGGAAAGCTGCTGCCATCATCGGTAGGTCTCCAGCGGTAGCTAATGCTGTATTTGCCATAATTGCTGCTGCTCCCATTTCCATCGCCTCACATGCCTGCGAAGGTCTGCCAATTCCGGCATCCACAATGATTGGTAAATCAATTTCATCAATCAGTATTTGAATAAATTCACGGGTTGCAAGTCCTTTATTTGAGCCAATCGGAGAGGCAAGAGGCATCACCGCAGCCGCACCGGCATTCACCAAATCCCTTGCAACATTCAAATCCGGATACATATAAGGCAATACAACAAAACCTTCTTTTGCAAGAATTTCCGTTGCTTTTATTGTCTCCTGATTATCCGGCAGGAGATACTTAGAATCCCGCATAATCTCTACCTTCACAAAATCACCACAGCCGAGCTGTCTTGCAAGACGTGCAATACGGACAGCCTCTTCCGCATTCCGCGCACCAGAGGTATTCGGAAGCAGTGTAACTTCTTTCGGGATATAATCCAAAATATTTTCCTGATCCTTAGTATTGGCACGACGCACAGCCAGTGTAATAATCTCTGCCCCGGCATCCTTCACCGCCGCCTCAATCAAATTCATAGAATATTTACCGG
>JAQXLK010000213.1 GCA_029012085.1 Clostridiales bacterium | reverse complement strand
TGAAGAATTTCCTGAACACCTCTAGCTACCTCATAATGCTCTTCTCCCACGATTCTGGGATCCAAAATTCTGGAGGTGGACTCCAGGGGATCTACCGCAGGATAAATACCCAGTTCCACGATGGAACGTGAAAGTACGGTAGTTGCATCCAGATGGGCAAATGTTGTAGCCGGAGCCGGGTCAGTTAAGTCATCCGCCGGCACATATACAGCCTGAACAGAGGTGATAGAACCATTCTTTGTAGAAGTAATACGCTCCTGCAAAGCACCCATCTCAGTCTGCAAAGTTGGCTGATAACCTACCGCAGATGGTACACGTCCAAGCAACGCTGACACCTCGGAACCTGCCTGGGTGAAACGGAAAATGTTATCAATGAAAAGCAGCACATCCTTACCACCCTGGTCACGGAAATACTCTGCCATGGTAAGTCCAGTCAGACCAACTCTCATTCTCGCTCCAGGCGGCTCGTTCATCTGTCCAAACACCATAGTTGTCTTATTAATAACTCCGGATTCTGTCATTTCATGATACAAGTCATTACCCTCACGGGTACGCTCACCTACACCGGTAAATACGGAATATCCACCATGCTCTGTAGCGATATTACGAATCAACTCCTGAATCAACACGGTCTTACCTACACCGGCACCACCGAAAAGTCCAATCTTACCACCCTTCTGGTAAGGGCAAAGCAAGTCAACGACCTTGATACCGGTCTCTAAAATCTCTGTCTCTGTTGCCTGCTCTGCAAAGCTTGGAGCTTTTCTATGAATCGGAAAATGCTCTGTCACTTCCGGAGCCGGCTTATTATCAATAGGCTCACCTAATACATTGAAGATTCTTCCCAATGTATTCTCACCTACAGGTACGGTAATTGGAGCACCTGTGGCAACTGCCTCCATACCACGAACCAATCCATCCGTTGGTCCCATGGCAATACATTTTACTGTATCATCACCTAAATGCTGGGAAACCTCAACCGTCAATTCCCCACCATCTTTGGTTGCAATCTTAATGGCATCATTAATCTCAGGAAGCTTACCTTCACTAAACTTAATGTCCAATACAGCACCAATAATCTGGGTGATTTTACCGACATTTTTTTCTGCCATATCTTATCTCCTTACTAATATTTTTATCTCACTACTTTCCTATAAGATTATCTTTATCTCTTTCAGGCAATTTCCCTATAGAAAATATCTTCATCTCCTAAAAAATTTTCCCTATAGGATTATATTCATCTCCATATCAAGCAATTTTCTAAATCATCATGGCCTTCCGATACACAGCTTGGCTGGGAGTAAATATATGTCCCACCAAGGGGTATTTGTGTCCGTTGGTACTTGGCGAGGTACTTTCGAGCCTAGTACCACTACGCACACAACTAAGCGAGAGCGTCCCCGACCTGGGACATATATTTACTCCCAGTCAAGCGTCCGGAACACCAATTAGGAAATCGCCTCCGCCCCTGCAATAATTTCCGTAAGCTCCTGCGTAATGGAGCTCTGTCTTGCACGGTTATACTTAAGAGACAAATCAGCAATCATATCATCTGCATTCTTGGTCGCAGAATCCATTGCCTGCATACGGGCACCATTTTCACTGGCAACTGACTCAATAAATGCACCGTATAAAATATTATTCATATACTTTGGAATAATCATATCCAAAGCATCCTCAGCCTCAGGCTCAAAGTTCATCGGAGTTAAGGTATCCACCTCCACATCCTGCATAATCTCCTCCACATTAATCGGAAGAAGCTTTATAAGCTGTGGTTCCTGCGACACCATATTCTTAAAATTCGTGTACGCAAGATAGATTTCCCCAACTTCTCCTTTTTCATAAGAAGCCAGCACATTCTTACCAATCTTAATGGCATCACCGTAAAGCGGCTCATTAATCACTTCGGAATAATCCTCCACAATCCGGTAACCCTTTCTGGAAAGAATCTCAAGACCCTTTCTTCCGATGGCATAAATGTCTGCCTCCTCCGGAGAAAATGCTGCCATAATTTCCTTTGCAATATTGTTGTTATATCCACCTGCAAGACCTCTGTTACCGGTTATGGTAATGATTGCCTTACGCGGAGAATCATTTTCCTTCAGATAACGGTGTTCCATTCCACCACTTCTGGCTAAAATCGAACACATCGTATCATAAAGCATTGTAAAGTATGGCTTGTTACTCTCTGCCCTGGCTTTTGCTTTTTGTAATTTAACAGTGGAAACTAATTTCATTGCCTTGGTAATCTGACCGGTACTGGCAACACTCTCTTTCCGCCGTTTGATATCTCTCATTGATGCCAAGACAATTCACCTCTTTCTTGTACTAAATTATTACTTTACTACTATCCACACCCTTGTCAGTTTACAGCTCTGGTTTGGATAAAATTTTATCCAAGCCAGAGCGTCCGCCTTAGATAACGTGTGAACAGTAACTCTCTGTTATTTTACCGCTGCGCTTTGAAATCAGTGATTGCCTTTGTAAGCATTTCCTCAATCTCTTCTGTTAACTTCTTGTCTTCCCGAATCTTTGCAAACAATTCCGGACACTGGGTGGCGATATACTCAAACAAATCCTTCTCGAAGTCAAGAACCTCATCAACCGGAATATCAAGCAGATATTTCTTGGTTGCTGCATAAATGATAACAACCTGCTGCTCAACCGGCATCGGCTTATATTGAGGCTGCTTTAACATCTCTTTAATTCTTTCACCCTGTGCAAGTCTTTCCTTGGTATCATCATCAAGGTCAGAACCAAACTGGGAGAATGCTGCAAGCTCTCTGTACTGTGCAAGCTCTGTACGGATTGGAGATGCAATCTTCTTCATCGCCCCAATCTGTGCCGAACCACCTACACGGGATACGGAAAGACCAGCGTTGATAGCAGGACGGAAACCTGCATTAAACATCTCTGTTTCCAAATAAATCTGACCATCTGTAATAGAAATTACGTTCGTCGGAATATACGCAGATACATCACCTGCCTGTGTCTCAATAATCGGAAGTGCTGTTAAAGAACCTCCACCTAACTCATCACTCAAACGTGCTGCACGCTCAAGCAGCCTTGAATGTAAGTAGAATACGTCACCAGGATAAGCCTCACGTCCAGGTGGTCTACGAAGCAGCAAGGAAAGTGTACGGTATGCCGTAGCATGCTTGCTCAAATCATCATAGATAACCAGTACGTCCTCGCCATTCTCCATCCATTCCTCACCAATCGCACAGCCTGCATACGGAGCAATATACTGAAGCGGTGCCAGCTCTGATGCTGTGGAAGCAACAACTGTGGTATAATCCATTGCACCATACTCTGTTAAGGATTTTACGATATTAGCAACGGTAGATGCCTTTTGTCCAATGGCAACGTAAATACATTTTACGCCTTGTCCCTTCTGATTGATAATCGTATCAATTGCGATGGCTGTCTTACCTGTTTGACGGTCACCGATAATTAACTCTCTCTGTCCTCTTCCGATTGGAACCATGGCATCAATCGCCTTAATACCAGTCTGAAGCGGAGTATCTACCGACTTACGGGAAATAACACCGGATGCTACTCTCTCAATCGGTCTTGTCTTACTTGTATTGATTGGTCCCTTACCGTCAATTGGCTGTCCTAATGCATTGACTACACGTCCAAGCATGGCATCGCCAACCGGAACCTCAACCACCCGTCCGGTGGTCTTAACGGTATCTCCTTCGTTGATATTCTTGTCCGCACCTAATAATACGGCACCAACATTGTCTTCCTCAAGGTTCATTACCATTCCGTAAACGTCCCCTGGGAACTCTAATAACTCACCCTGCATTGCTTTCTCCAAGCCATGTACACGGGCAATACCATCTGCTACCTGAATAACAGTACCAACTTCGGAGGTCTCTAATTCCTTAGAATAGTTCTTAATCTGCTCTTTAATCACAGAACTAATCTCTTCTGGTCTTAAATTCATAGAAAATTAGCACCTTCTCTCTGTTCTCATTTTATTTGTGACATTCCGTCACATGAAAGAATCATACAAAATCATCCTCTGTAATGCTTCTCTTATTCCACTAAGGATTTTGATAACTTTGCAATCTGTGTCTTCAGACTGCTATCCACAACAACATCCTGAATGCGAATGACTAATCCACCAATAAGGGACTCATCCACATGGTAAATACCTTCAATCTGCTGATACTTTGTGGTCTCTAAAAGCTTCTGCTCAATCTTGTCTTTCTGCGCCTTTGAAAGCTCAATTGCGGAAGAAATGTGTGCAACTCCAATGCCTTTTTCTTCCTTAATTGCATGAATTACATAATCGAATACGGAAAGAAAATCCTTTTGATGTCCTTTTGTAACCATCATCACCATAAGACCGGTAAGTTCATCCGAAATCTTACCTTTATAGATATTCTCTAATACCTTAATCTTCTCTTCCTTCTCGATGTTTGGGTGAAGCAAAAGCTTGTTTAAATCTTCGTTTTCAAGAAACGTCTGCTTTACAAAAAGTACCTCTTCTAATGTGGTATCTAAAGTGTTATTCTCCATAGCCACTTCAAAAAGTGCACTTCCGTAGGTTTTACTTACCTGCTTAGCCATGTACTACCACCCATTTCCTTCAAAGTGTCTTCTATTAAAGCATCCTGCTTGCTCTCGTCAATCTGCTGCGAAAGTATCTTTGCAGCCATTGCGGTTGCAACACGAACCATTTCCTTGCGCAGTTCATCAGAAACCTTGCTCTTTTCAAGCTCTATCTCCTGATTTGCACGGGCAATAATTCTTGCTGCCTCTGCATTTGCCTCTTCTACAATCTCTGCCTCCCGCTTTTGCGCTTTCTTGCGGGCTGCTGCTAAAATCTCTTCTTTTTCCTTCTCAATGGACTTTAACTTCTCATCATATTCAGCCTTAAGTGCAGCTGCATCCTCTTTGTCCTTCGATGCGGATTCGATATCATTTTTAATCTTCTCCGTTCTATTTTGAAGAACCTTCTTCACCGGTTCAAACAAAACATTCGAAAGGAAGAAAAAGAGAATAAAGATGGCAATACCCTGTATTAAAATATCGCTTAACGTCTGGGCACTTAATTCAAAAATGTGTCCATCGGTCAGCAGCATGGTATTCATACCCTCTAGTCCTAATAACAAGTTTGTCAAGAGTCTATCCTCCTTTCACCAGATTCTTGTATTCGTTTCTTCCGACGCCCTGCGGAACCTACGGTTCCTTGTGCGGGCTTTCGAACTAAATTCGGCTAACGCCTCATTAAGTTCTCAATGCCTACAGTTTCAAGAATCTGCCTAACATTGGATTACCATACATTAACAGAAGGGCTACTACGAAACCGTAAAGACCGGTTGTCTCTGCTACCGCCTGTCCGATAAGCATGGTAGACATGATATCACCTTTTGCACCAGGATTACGTCCTACTGCTGCCGCACCCTGTCCGGCTGCATATCCCTGTCCAATACCAGGACCGATACCGGCGATCATTGCCAAACCTGCACCAATTGTTGAACAAGCTAAAATTAAACCTTCGTTTGTGATGTTTTCCATAAAATCATTCCTCCATATTTCTTTAAATTATTGTTACTATTATTATCCTTTTTGCCGGATGCAAACCACCCTTCAAGGATTCTGTATCAACCCTCTATCTTCTGGGTTACAAATACCATCGTCAACATACAAAATACATATGCCTGAATCGCACCTGAAAACAGGTCAAAATAGCCATGCAGCGCTGCCGGAATACCAATCTTTACGAAAATCGGCAGTAATCCGTAGTATAACGCCATCATAACCGTACCTGCCATTACGTTTCCAAACAAACGCAGTGACATGGAAACCGGTGTGGCAATCTCTCCGATGAAGTTAATCGGAAACAGGAACCAAAACGGCTGAAACAAATCCGTTACCGCACCAAACTTATTACATTTAATGTTGTTATACTGAATCATCACAAATGTAATAAGTGCCAGACTAAATGTAGTACCAAAGTCCGCTGTCGGTGGGCGCAGTCCAAACAGACCGGAAATGTTAGACAAAAATACAAACAAAAATAAAGTTCCTACATAGTTGATGTATTTCCTGCCGTGCTGTCCCATAGAACTATTCACAAATCCCTGTAGAGTCTCAACCGCAAATTCCACCACATTCTGAAGTCCGGTTGGAATCTCTTTTGCATGCATGATTTTTCTCCTTGCAATCAATGCAAATATCATGATTGTCACAATAATCAAAATCATTGATACATGGGAAGTTGTAATATATACGGTTTCACCCATAAACTTGTATGCAATCAAATGATGAATTGAAAAATCCACATCTGCATCTGACGCCAGCAGCATCGGCATCATTCCATAACCCATCCTTTCACCTTCCTTTCTATATAATCTCGTAAACAATATATCTAAATTATCAGTAGAAAGCCAAATGTCCGAATACTGCTGTCTAATCATAATGCTTTGCAATGTAAGCCTACCTTACTTTCAGCCACTTGGTTTTCTACTGACAAAATAGGTCTAAAAACTCTCTTCTTCCTTCGTCACAAAATGCTCCGGATACATACGCTTTAAGAAAAATGGTGCCAAAAGTGCTCCAATCTTAAGTCCTAAAACGCCCAAGACCAGCGAAATAAAATTCAGCTGGTCAAAAATAACACCCAGCACCAATGCCACAAGCATAATACAAAGTCTTATAAAACTCTGCCGCCTTGTATACTTCATCGCCTGCGTCTCTGGCATATCAAGTGCCTTATTCAAAGTATATGTCATGTGAAGCATCAGCGCACAAGCAACAGCTGCTCCCACTAATAGCCCAAGAGTATATGCAAAAACATCTCCAGAAAAAAAGATTCCAATCACTTCTACCAGTGCCGTATATATTAAAATTCCAATAAATACACTCTTCAGTGTCTCTTTCACCTGACTCATCTATCTCTCCTGCGTCATCAAAACGTATGATTGTCTCATTCAAAGCTGCTATTATATATTCATGTTCTCTATTCTTCTCAATAAAAGCACATATTAGTAGTATACTAATTTTTTTAGCAAATGTCCACAAAATCGCTGTAAAATTTAGGCTTTTTCTATATAATCCACACATTTTGAAATAGTGTCTAAGAAGTTTAATTATCCCCTTTCCACTCGTCAACCTTTGATTGCAGGGAATTTGGCTCACCTTTTTCATCAGATTCAAACAAGCTTTTCTTTCCCAGAAATTTACAAATAATATTATAACAAGCTTTATAGCCTCCAAGTACGCCTAATATCAAGAAAAATATCAAAGTACTCGTGCCACAATACACATCAATGACATATCCGATTCCCCCACAAATCAAAATTGCTGTCATCATTGCAATTGCCAGCTGGCTGATTAATGCGAGCATTTTCATTAGAGTTCCCTCCTTTCAACCTGCAAACTCGTTGCCAACGGTTTCATACCAGATACTAAGCTCTTATTCCATCCATTCCTCAATCACACAGGTATGGTGCTTCTTATCTTCCCCTTCTGCGTCATAGTTAATACCAACTAACAGAATCTTATCGCCATATCCTGATAAAGCTCCCTGGTATCTCTTTTCCTTGATTTGCTTAATGGCGGTATCGGCAGACTGATTGTATTTCAGCTCCACTACCATAGCAGGTCTTTTCCCTGCATTGGCTCTTGGGATAAAGGTGAAATCCGCAAACCCCTTGCCAGAAGGCATCTCCCGGATAATATTATAGTATCCCTGAGCCGTAAAATACGCCATGGTAAGAACACAGCTTAATGAATTCTCATCATTATATTTTAGAACCGATGTGTAGGTATCGTGGGCAAGCTCAACCAGTTCGGCCACACGATCTGCTTTGCCTGTAATCGTTGCCATTAAAAGCTCATCGCAAATTGAAACTGCTTTGGCTATTTCTTTCCAGCAACCTGTCTTCAGTGCCATCTGAAAAGCCTCAGCAACCTCATAATTCGGAATATAGGCACTTAGCATTTCTGCATCATATCCCAGATATCCCAAATGAATCAATGCGGTCAATGCATCATCTTTTGAATGAATCTCTGACAAATCATTCTGAAAAGACCGGGGATCAACCATAACCATTCCACCGGCAAGCATTGTCATAATATCGTCTTTAAGTCCGGCATAATTCATGGTAATAAATGTGTTAATGGAGGCAAAGGATGATGTATTCTTCCAATAGGAATCAAAATCCTTTTTCTTCATTGCCATAGCTACCGAGT
>JAQXLK010000212.1 GCA_029012085.1 Clostridiales bacterium | reverse complement strand
TTCCAGTTATCACTTTTGGGACCGTAAAATTCATTGTGCCGTATCATAATATTTCGAATATAAGAGTCTCTTCCAAAATAATCAGAACCCGCTCTTGAATGGGAAAAAATGGCGATTACTTCATCTTTTACATTGTATCTTACGACATTATTTTCAAAAAGTGCATTTTCACTGCCGGAAGCATAACAATCATTATATCCAATCGCTCCTCCGGTCTTTAATCCGCTTTCATTGATAATCTCGCAGTGGGTTGTGCTTACATCATGCCAGCCATTACCAAAAGAAAGATTACAGGACCCTTTCTCCGAATCTGAAGATATACCCGCAGGAATATCAAGAGTACAATATGTAATGTCCACATTTCTTACTGATTGAAGTCCTACCATTCCTCTTTTGTGGTCTGTTGTCTGTCCATCCAAAATCCGGATATGACGAAAGGTAACATCCTCACATTTTGATACATATAGTTGCTTATCATTTTCCTGTCCTTCCTTCTGATAACTTCCAAAATCATTATTACAGGTAATGGTTGCTCCCATACCTTCCACCAAAAGATGATTGCAATTTTCCATCCAAATCGTATCGTTACTGATATAGGTGCGCCCCTCCAGAATAACGGTCTGAAAACCGGCTTTCAATGCTGACTGTAACGCCGCATGGTCATCTGTTTTGCCGTCTCCGTAAGCTCCGAACTGCATTGGGGAAACCGTACTGTTTCCGGAAACTAATTTACAGCGGAATGCTCCCGGCAGATTGATAATGGTTCCTCCGTTATCTGTGGTATAGGATGAGGCTTCTACCTGATAAACTGCACCGCCGCCATTACCATTCTCGTAATAATTTTCTGTCCGGATATAGTCCCCGGCCTGCAATTCTTCTGCATTTGTTCTCATGTCTGCAACACTTTTATAGGTAGCTGTAATTTCTCCCTCCGGTGCCTGATAGCGATATTCGGCACAAATTTCATCCATTTGCGGATCTTTTAGATAACCGGCGATTACGCTTCCTTTTTTTGGAGCATTTGCTGGATCCGCTGCTGACACCACCAAAACATTCTGTCTGACAACTAACAATATACCTAGCAGCACACCGGCAAACAGGAATCTGTGGCTCTTTTCTTTCCTGCTCCCATGTTCCTTTTTTCCTTCTTGCCGTTGCTTTACCCCGAGTAGCTTTTGATCGCTCTTTCTCCTAAACATATTCTTTCCCCCTAACAAAATCACATTTTCTAATTGCGCTATATATCAATTCATTGTTTTATATATAAAACAAAACCTTTTCTTGAAATAAAAATATATATTTGACAAAATACATTTGGACTTACCGTCTGGTGCTACCACACATTGACGTGTATATGGCGGTCGCTTTTTGCGGAGAGTTTATAGCTCCGATTACATAGATTCATTCCATTCGTGAAATCTAAGAAAGGAGGACTCTGCTTATGCTTACAATTGCTGACTTGATTGCAGTGCTTAGTCTCTGCTTAACCTCATTTGGTCTTGGCTATGCGATTGGTTCGAATAGCAATAAGACCACAAAAAAATAACCGCCCTGTCCTGATAAAACTGGCGGTTATTTTTATAACTAATGAACATCAGGCGACCGTCATCGGTAGCACCTTTTTTATATGTATTATAATAACACCGCTTCTGTTTTATGTCAAACAAATATTCTTCCCCTTTTTATTTTCTCCATAATTTCTTCATAAATTCTTTCAATTTATAACACAATTTGTTCACACTTTTTGACTATACTATGTCTTGTAAGAACTTTTCATATAGTACAACACACGTTGTACTGAATTCTCCCCCCTCATGAAAGAAGATACGGATTAATCCATATCTTCTTTCATTTTTTTTATCCATTCATAGCCATCTCGAGATGAAACAAATTCGAATCGAGATGGGCTCTGAATGGTTATTCTTTTAATATAACAGCATCTTATAGCAATGCATCTGCCAATGCCTCTAACTGTGCCTTGTCAGCCTCTTTCATGGTAGACTTAATCGTTACTGTATTGTCAAGAACTTTCACATCTTTCAGTGTCTCTAGCTGTTCTCTCATAAGCTTCCCTGCCATTGGTGCCCATGAACCATTTTCAATGATACCAACCGTACGCTTCTGGTATGTCTTCAGCTTTAAATGATATAAGAAATCCTGCATAATCGGCATCATTCCTGCATCATATGTTGGTGCAGCCACGACCATACGGTCATAACGGAACGCATCTTCGATACACTCTGCCAGATCCTCTCTTGCAAGATCAGAAACCACAACTTTTGGTGCTCCCTTTGCTTCTAATAGAGCTGCTAGCTCCTTTGCTGCCTTCTCTGTATTTCCATGCAGGGAACAATATGCAATAAAAATTCCCTTATCCTCCGGCTCATAGCTGCTCCATGTCTGATACTTCTCAATATAATATGGAAGATTCTCTGTCAGAATTGGTCCATGCAACGGACAAATAATCTGAATATCCAATGCTGCTGCTTTCTTTAACAAGGTCTGAACCGGCATACCATACTTACCGACAATATTGAAATAATATCGTCTTGCTTCACAAGCCCAATCCTCATCCGTATCTAATGTACCAAACTTACCAAAGGCATCTGCTGCAAACAAAATCTTATCTGCTGACTCATAAGTCACCATAACCTCCGGCCAGTGCACCATAGGAGCCATCATAAACTGAAGGGTATGTTCACCAAGTGTAAGCGTATCTCCTTCTGCAACTACTACTTTTCTGTTCTCAATATCCACATCAAAAAACTGTGGAATCATGCCAAAGAGCTTTGCATTCGAAACCACCTGCATAGCAGGATACTTTGCAAGAACATCATTAAGATATGCAGAATGATCCGGCTCCATATGGGAAATAATTAAATAATCCGGCTGTCTGTCACCTAATACTTCTTCCAGATTATCCATCCATTCTTTAGATTTTCTCTTATCCACCATATCCATAATGGCAATCTTTTCATCCATAATAACATAGGAATTATATGCCATTCCATTTGGTACAATATACTGTCCCTCAAACAAATCAATGTCTTTATCATTGACACCTACATAAAATACACTATTCGTAATGTTGCTGCTCATATTGTTCCTCCTCTTTTGATATGTATTTTTATACAAATTATACTTCAAAGAAATGCTTATGTCTACTTTGAAGTTTTCATTGCAGTACAATGGTATTTCGTGGTAAAATAAGAGTAATAAATATATTGCGGTGACTGCAGCCAGCCACATAATAATCAAAATTGCTGCATAATATTTTTTACATTTGAGGAGGAACTTATGAATTACAAAGATTATTCCGACATGAAACGCTGTAACGGCGCAGCCCTTTTTGCTTATGGCTTTATGAATGTTACTTTAATCATTTGTTACATAATTGAAGTGCTCAAGAAAAGCCGTACAATTTCATATTTATTAATTTTTAGTTTATTGGCTTTGGTACCATTTTTCGTTTGTCTGTTTTCTTACAGAAAAGATTATGATACACCTATCGTAAAACGATGTATGCCAGTCGGGTTTTGGATTTTTTATACTTTTATTATTTTTACTACCATTTCACCCGTTGCCTATGTATATGCCATTGTAGTAGGTACCGTATTATTTTGCTATAACGATGCCAAACTGTTAATCAGATTCACTGGAGCAATCTTACTTTCTAACGTTGGTCAAGTCATTTATACCGGGATTACCCATCAGATTGCTTCTGAAGATTTACCAAACATTGAAATTCGAATCGGTTCACTTATCCTGTTTACTTTATATTCAATAGCAAGCTCTCATGTAATGGAAGCAAACCCAATGCACGTTTGCAGGCAATTGAAAAGGAAAAGGAACATGCAGCAAAGTTAATGGAGCATATCCTGCAGGCTTCCCAGCAGATTACATCCAACATCGGTGTTGTATCAGAGAAAATGGAATTATTAGCAACTGCCACAAATAAGACCTTGATTTCCATGGAAGAAGTTGCACAGGGAACGAACGAAACCTCCGATTCCATTCAAATTCAGCTTGAAAAAACCGGTCAAATTCAGAACACGATAAAAAAAGTAGAAGATGCTTTTCATTCCATTACGAGTAACATTGATGAAACACAGAATGAATTAATGTCCTCTCAGGAAAACATCAAACAGTTAATCGAGCATGTTAATATATCCAATGAAGCAAATGAGAATGTATCCCGTGAATTAGAAGAACTTAGTACATATACAGACCAGATGCAGTCCATTATTGAACTTATTAACGGAATTACAACTCAGACCAGCCTGCTGTCACTGAATGCCAGCATTGAAGCTGCAAGAGCAGGGGAGGCTGGACGTGGATTCGCCGTAGTAGCTTCCGAGATTTCGAATTTAGCAACCCAGACACAACAAGCTACAGTGGATATCACCTCACTAATCGGTAACATTTCCACTGAGCTTTCTCAGGTAATTGCTGTAATTGAACAGATGATTCAAAATGCTGAGGAGCAGAATGTTGCTGCAAATAACACAGCTAAAAGTTTTGTCGAGATTACAGACCGCACCAGTCAAGTAGCTCAGCAGGCAGAGCAGCTGAATCAGTTAGTAAACGAACTTACCGATGCCAATGACATGATTGCACAAGGAATCGAAACCATTTCTGCCGCAACAGAAGAAGTTACTGCACATTCCAATGAAACCTTTGAAACCACCTCTGAGAACAGCGAAATTACCAGCGAAGTTGGTTCCATCATTGAAGAGCTGAACCAGATGGCTCAAAACTTAATGTCTATAACAGAATAATTATTTTATATAAAAAACAGTCTATTCTTTGCTCCACATATAACAGTATGCCTGTGTTCTCGCAGCAAAATATTCCTTTTGGAGCAATTCCCGCACCTCTGCCTTTGTGTACCAGTTTGCCTCAATCTCTTCCACCGTGGAAGTACTTGGGGCAAACTGCCCTTCTGCCACACCTACAACGCAGATATTTTTTTCATTCGAAAACCCAATGGCGCTGAAACTTTCCGGCATTACCTCCTCAATCCGTACTAAATCCAACCCGGTCTCCTCTTTCAACTCTCTTGCAGCACTTTCTTCAAAACTCTCACCAGGGTCAATCAATCCCGCTGGAAAATTAATCACAAAATCTCCACATGCCATACGAAACTCCCTGTTCAATAATATCTTTTCCCCAGCTTCATCATGCATAATAAGTACCACTGCATCCGCCAGATGATTCGTAAGCTCTTCTCTCGTCTGCAAATTCCGATTACGACTTATCATTTCATAAACCTTTGTTTTTTTGTCCACTGTTTCATAGGTTAAGTCATATCTTATTATATACTTTCCCTCTTGTTTTTTCTCAATTCCTTTAAAAGTCATAGTGATTTCCTCTTTCTGAAAAATTATTTCACAAATTTACTATAATTAGAACACGATTTCTTCACAATTTTCCGTTATATTATGTATTGTAGATGCGAAACATCTACAACGTTTTTCATTGTGAGTACAAGTAATTGTACTCCTCCCTCTCCCCCTCATGTAAAGAAGCGAAGGCATTATGTCCTTCGCTTCTTTTATATTTATATGACTATTCACGCCTTTGCTAGTTCACAGCTCTGTCTTTGATAAAATTATTTTTCCGTCTCAGGAAGTTCCACTTTTAAACAAAGCTCTTCAAGCTGCTTTGGATCTACCACATCCGGTGCATTACTCATCAAACAGCTTGCATCCTTAATCTTAGGGAATGCAATCACATCACGAATGGAATCTGCACCAGTCATCAGCATAATCATTCGGTCAAGTCCAAATGCTAAACCTGCATGAGGCGGTACACCATACTTAAATGCATCTAATAAGAATCCAAACCGGTCATGTGCTTCTTCCTGTGTAAATCCGAGAAGCTCAAACATCTTCTCCTGCACATCATCCTGATGGATACGGACAGAACCTCCACCAAGCTCACAACCATTTAACACGATATCATATGCCTTTGCTCTGGCTTTTCCCATATCGGTATCAAGAAGCTCCAAATCCTCATCCATCGGCATTGTAAATGGATGATGCATCGCTTTATATCTTTCCTCTTCATCTGACCATTCAAATACAGGGAACTCTGTTACCCATAAGAAACGGTAATCATCCTTTGAAACAAGCTCTAACTGCTCTGCTAACTCGCAACGCAAAGCACCTAATACACTAAATACAATCTTGTCTCTATCGGCAGCAAAGAGTAATAAATCTCCCGGCTTACCTTCTAATGCGGCAATCAGTGCATCCATCTCCTCATCCTTCATGAACTTGGCAAATGAAGACTTAATACTTCCGTCCTCTTGAATTGCTATATACGCAAGTCCCTTTGCACCATAACCCTTTGCAAAATCAACCAAAGCATCTATCTTTTTACGAGGCATTGCACCCTGTCCCTTAACATTGATACCACGAACAGAACCACCATTTTCAATGGCTCCCTTAAATACCACAAATTCACAGTTTCTTACAACATCTGTTACATTCTTAAGCTCCAGGCCAAAACGACGATCCGGCTTGTCAGAACCAAAACGTTCCATTGCCTCAGCCCATGTCATACGCTGAATCGGAAGCTGTACATCTACACCAATGGCTTCTTTGAATACTTTTGCCAGCAGACGTTCATTTACATCTAATACATCTTCTACATCTACAAATGACAACTCCATATCAATCTGGGTAAATTCCGGCTGTCTGTCTGCACGCAAATCCTCATCACGGAAACATTTTGCCACCTGATAGTAACGGTCATAACCGGAACACATCAAAAGCTGCTTAAAAATCTGTGGTGACTGTGGCAGTGCGTAAAAGCTTCCCGGATGCACACGGCTCGGTACAAGATAATCTCTTGCTCCCTCCGGTGTAGATTTATTAAGAATCGGTGTCTCAATCTCCAAAAATCCTTCCTCTGCAAGGAAATTACGGATAATGCTGACTACCTTGCTGCGAAGAATCAGATTCTTCTGGATGTCCGGTCTTCTAAGGTCCAATGGACGATATTTTAAGCGAATCTCTTCTTTTGTCTTGGAATTCTCCTCAATTGGAAATGGAGGCGTCTCAGCCTCGGAAAGGATGCGGATATCCTTCGCAATTACCTCAATGTCACCGGTTGCTAAATTCTTGTTGATACCTCCCGCACGAAGTGCCACCGTACCTGTAATGGCAACCACAAACTCACTTCTTAACTTCTCTGCCTTTGCAAAAGCTTCGCTTCCACATTTATCCTCTTCAAAAATAACCTGTAAGATTCCGCTTCTGTCACGCAAATCTACGAAAATGATACCACCCTTGTTACGGCTTTTCTGCACCCATCCCATAACGGTTACCATTTCATCTACATTCTTGTTACTTACCTCTGTACATCTGTGGGTTCTCTTTAAACCCTTCATTGACTCTGCCATGATTGCCTCCTAATTTATATAAAATTAACACTGTTACAGAATTCTCATTCAAAACAAATGCATGGGCATAAAAACCCATGCATTATTATATATTCTTTATTCTAATTTGTACAGTAGTAAATGCAGAGGAATTGCATATATATCTACATATTTAAACGCTTTTGCCTACTTTTTGCATTGCATATTGTAACAACCGATTATCAATACTTTCAAATTCGATAAATGCAATACTCTCTATCTCTATCTCTATCGACACTTTGTCCATTATCCGGGCGTTTCCCACATCGACACATTCGAGGACAATTTTCTCCTGTGTTATCTCTCTTACATAACCGGTTTCCAAATAATCTGAGATAAACATATCCAGTGTTACAATAATGTCATTGTCCTTGGCATATCTGAGAATTTGTATAAACAAAGGCTTGCTAATCTCAAACTCTACCTTTTTTAATGAAAACCATGAATCGTATGGATTTTTTTCGCTGTACTCCATATATTTACCTATTTTGCGCAGATATTCCGTGTTATCGAGTATCTTTGTAATATATTTCTTCTTCATTGCATAGTATCCCGCAATCTTTCCCTGCTCATCAATACTGTAAAATACTACGCTGTCATGATTTTGAAAGCAAACCTTTCCTACACTAAAACTGTCCTGATTTTTCGTATAGATTTCAATTATACAATCTTCTCTTATCGTCATATATATCCCTACTTTCTTTTTTTCCAACCTTTATCCTTGCTTTTCTTCTTTTCCGAATCCCTTTCTGGACGTGGATTAGTATGCTTATCATGTGTACTTTTATATTTGCCACAAACGTCGATTAATATGCCTTGAACGTTATGTTGTCTCTAAAAAAGAGCCTGTCAAAACAGACTCTTTTTACACAAATCATCTTCTATTTTACATACGATCCACAAAAAACTCCTCAAAGGCTGTATAACCTTCTTTTTCCAACTGCTCCTTCTGGAACTTCTTGTTCTTTTTCATAATCGCAATGTTAATCTGTTTTCCGGTCTTGCGCTCTTCATTTGCCTTTTGAAGAATGGTAAGCATCTTCTCCTGTGGCATATTCTTTTCCACAAGATATGCAGTCTTTTCGCCTTTTCCAGGCACCTGATAATCCTTCTCAAGTAAGAGCATTACAATTCGCTCAAATCCAATAGAGAAACCACATGCCGGTGTATTCTGTCCTGTAAACTTGCCAATCATTTCATCATAACGACCACCGCCGCCGACAGAACCACCAAACTCATCCATGGAAATCTCAAAAATCGGACCGGTATAATAGCTCATACCACGTACCAAAGTCGGATCAAATGCAATCTTAAAATCCGCTGACTTTACTGCATCCACACTTGCCATAATAGTCTCTAAGTCTTCAGCCACACCTGCCTCTAAGCAGTCACCTAATGTATCCTTTAAGAAACGCACTCCCTCAATATCCGAAGTCGCCTTTTCAAATAGTGCAAGGTATTTATCCACATTTTCCTTTGGATATCCCTGTTCTACCAGCTCAGCTGCAACACCCTCAATACCAATCTTATCCATCTTGTCAAGGGTAATAAATACACTATCATAATCCTTTTCTTCAAATCCGCTGTAAGCTGCCATTGCCTTTAACATCTTACGATTATTGAGACGGATTGTAAATTTCTCAAATCCAATCTTTCCAAGCAGGGTTGTGGTTGCCGTAATCAACTCAATCTCTGCCAGAATAGATGGTTCTCCTAAAATGTCAATATCACACTGCATAAACTGACGGTAACGGCCTCTCTGCGGACGGTCTGCACGCCATACATTTCCCATCTGCAATGCCTTAAACGGACTCGGTAAATCATTGGCATTATTGGCATAGTATCTTGAAAGTGGCAGCGTCAAATCATAACGAAGTCCGCCATCCACTAATACGTTAGTATCATCCTCTGTTACCTTCGAAACCGCAGAGCTTAATTTATCACCACGTTTTAAAATCTTAAAAATCAGTTTTTCATTCTCACCACCCTGATTTGAGCTTAAGTTCTCAATGTGCTCCACGCAAGGTGTCTCCATAGAAGAAAATCCAAATGTCTTATAGGTCTCCTTAATCTGACCAATCACATAATCCCGAATCTCCATCTCTCTTGGTAATATATCCTTCATACCGGTAACCGGCTTTTTCTTCATTGCCATGTTTGTTCTCCTTTTTCCTTATTCTCTATATAACTTACTCCATCTATCCCGCAAATGCAAGCTATTAATCAGTTACTTTTCACACTTTGCCAGTTCACAGCTTTGGCTTTGATAAAATTAGTTTCCAAAAGGGCTATTTGCGCGAAATAATGAGTCGAGCGGAAGGGCTTGCACTTCCATTCGACGAATATCGCGTTCATCGAAGATGCGTCCGTTGGTACTTGCACCCCGTACTTAGCGAGGTTTTTTCGAGCTTAGTACGAAAGTACACTTGACTACTTCGCATTGAACACTTAGTGAGTGCTTTAGCACGAACTTAGTGTGAAAGTGTGCCTTGGCTGTGAGGTTCTTTCGAACCTAGTGGGCATAGTGTTACTTTGCTTAGTACCATTACGCACGCAACTAAGCGGGAGCGGGCCCGGCTGGAAATAATTATATCAAAGACAGAGCGTCCGCTTAATAAACACGTAAAAAGTAACTCTTCAATAGATTAATTTATCCTTCACTCCGCCTTGCAGCTCTCTCTGCTCAATTTCATCATGAACAATACTCTGAAAGGTCAGAAATATCTTCATATCAAAATGTCTCACTTCTTCAATCAGCAGCTCAACTGCTGTCTTACTGTCAAATGCCTTTCGGTACGGACGATCCGAAGTAAGGGCTACAAAGACATCACATACCCGCAAGATTCTTGCTCCCAGTGGAATTTGCTCTCCAATCAGATTATCCGGATAACCGGTCCCATCATAATTCTCATGGTGGTGCAAAATCATCTCACACACCCGGTCCGAATATCCCTCTTTTTTAACCACCTCGTATCCAAGACCTGCATGCATCCTCACATATCTCATCTTCTCAACATTTAAGGTATCTTCCTCTCCACCATAAAGATAGGTACTGGCACGAAGCTTTCCAATATCATGAAGCATGCCTGCTATCTCAATATCATGACACATTTCCGGGTCCAGTTTTAATTCCTTAGCCAGCATTCCTGCCAGCCGGCTTACCTCAATACCATGAGCAATCTCCGTCTTCAAATCCTCTGTAAGATAAGCGGATATCCCATCTACTTCCACATCTTCCCTGTCCACTTCTATCATGCCAATCCTCCTTCCACTATCTAATCCACATTACTTTTCATACTTTTGCAATGCACAGCGCTGGCTTTGAAAAAATTAGTTTCCAAAAGGGCTATTTGCGTCCGCTTTGTTAACACTTGAAAAGTCATCTGCATTCAAACATCCTTTGCTTACGCTCTATCATCTCATCAATACGGCTAATGTATTCATCTACGTTCTTCACATTTTCCACCCGTTCAATGCGATTTTCCTTATGGAATACAAATTTGGAGGAACCACCTGCACCAAGTGCCAAGATATCCATTTTTTCCTCCATGATTAAAATGTTATAAAAACATTCTTTTCCCTTTGCTGCATAGCCAATATTTTCAAGCTTTCCCGGAATGTTCTTCTGTCGATACAGATAATATGGATAAAGCTCCAATTCCCTGGCACATTCATCTACCGCAAGCAACATTTCATTGGTACTTCCCTTAATGAGGCTCCGATACTTCTCCATCTCAATATTTAAGTTTGCTGCACGTTTAATTGCCAGCGAATGAACGGTAAGACTATCCGGCGATAATACCTTGATTTCAGAAAGGGTATGCTTCACATCCTCAATATCCTCTCCCGGCAATCCCACAATCATGTCCATATTGATATTATCGAATCCGGCTTTTCTCGCCAGTAAAAATGCTTCCTTCGTCTGTTCAACACTATGCGCACGACCAATCAGCTTTAATGTCTCATCTGACATGGTTTGTGGATTAATACTGATTCTCTCCACTCCAAGCTTTTTAAGCACTGCAAGCTTATCCATTGTTATGCTGTCCGGTCTTCCACATTCCACACAGAATTCCTTCACATACTGCATATCAAAGTTTTCCCTGATTGCTGTTACCAAACGATCTAACTGTGCTGCCGAAAGGGCACTTGGCGTCCCGCCTCCCACATAAACCGCTACCAGACGCTTATTCCGATACGCTTTGGCTTGTGCCACAAATTGCATTTCCATGCACAAAGCATTCAGATAATCGTCCACCTTATCCTGATATGCGCCTATCGGATAGGAAGTAAAGGAACAATACAGACATCTTGTGGGACAAAACGGAATACCAATATAAAGACAATATTCCTCTTCATATTCAAAACCCTGAAAAAGTTCCTGCTCTTTTTTCGCCACCTCAATACAGATATCCGCTTTCTGGTCAATGGTTAAATACGTATCCGCATATACCTTATGAATCTGTTCTTCCGGCACACCACGTTCTAACATCTCCGTTGCCACCTTCGTTGGCCTGACACCGGTCATGCTTCCCCATGGCAGAGTCTTTCCGGTATAATCCGAAAGCAATCTGTAAAGTCCGGCTTTCAATGGATTTCGTGCTAATTTCTTATCCATGAAATCTACCATTACGGTCTTAGACGCTTCATATCCATCCTCATCCGTTAGTGTAAATGTTACATATCCACCAGTCTCTACCATGGTCTCTACATCTCTGTCCATAACAAAATCTGCTTTCAGGGCAAGCCTTGTTCCCTCTTCCTTGAGCACCACTTTCTCATTATCAAAAAATGCCTGCAGCATGGCACGTATATCATTATTGTAAAGTTCTACATTTTGTTCCAAATATATCATTTATTATCTCAACCTTAACTTTCAACTATTGCATCGGCCCCACTGCCATATTCGTCTTCTTCTCATAGCCGATTGTTGTAATGTCCATATGTCCAGGATACACCGTCGTCTCATCCGGCAGAGTATAAAGCTTCTCCAAAATGGAATTTAACAGCTGCGTTCCGCTTCCCGTTGGAAAATCCGTTCTTCCCACACTACCGGCAAACAGGGTATCCCCTGCAATCACAGATGAAATCTCTTCTACATAATAACACATTCCACCAATGGTATGTCCGGGAGTTGCAATACAGGTAATGGTAGTTCCGATAATCTCCAGCTTCTCTCCATCCCTTACAAACTCATCTGCCTGCAAAGTCATTGGTTTTCCAAACATGGCAGAAAGATTACCTTCCAGCTTTCCGAGAATCTTCTCATCCTCCTCTTTGGAACAATACACCGGAATCTGATATGCCTCTTTCAATTCCTTCACTGCCCCGATATGGTCAAAATGTCCATGTGTCAAAATGATAGCTTTCGGTGTGAATTCTGCTTCATCTATACGCTGCTTTAACACCGCTCCATCATCACCCGGATCAAAAATTACACATTCCCGGATATCATGGTTTACCAAAACATAACAATTTGTTCCAAGAGACCCTACCGTCTCCCTAAATATCTGCAAATTTGCCATTTTTCTCTCTCTTTCTAATCTATCTATCCTACACTACGCTCTACATCAATAACTCCCGGAACCATACGAAGCTTTGCAATCACATGATTTAACTGCTCTACCGTCTTAATATCAAAAGACACTGTAAATGTAGCCTTTTCATTCTTATGATTACTCTTACTGTTCATAGCGGTCACATTAATATTTGCTTCTGTAAATACTTTTGAAATATCAAACAGCATTCCGGTACGGTCAGATGCAAAAATTCGAATCTCAGAAGAATACGTCGCATTGGTTCCTGCCATTGCATCTGCCTGCCACTCTGCATCAATCAACCTTCCTCTGTCAATATCTCCCATACCTACAATATTCACACAGTCTGTCCGATGGATAGAAATACCACGGCCTCTGGTTACAAAGCCCACTATCTCATCACCCGGAACCGGCGAGCAGCACTTTGAAAAGTGGACAGCCACATCATCAATTCCACGAACCATGATACCGCCCTTTGAACGATTCAACCGATGATAATCTGCATTCTGGTTAAGCTGCTCTAAAAGATCTTCCTCCGTCATCTTTGCCTTTTCTTCCTTTGTATAGACCTCAATCATTTTATTCATGACCTGGCCTTCCTTTAAAGCACCATGTCCGATGGCTGCCAATACGGAGTCCCAATCCTGGAAGTTATACTTTTTAATTACTTCTGCCTGAATATCCGGCTTATTATAATCCGGGAAATTATATCCCTTTGATTTACAATACTGTAATAAGAGTTCTTTTCCTCTTACAATATTTTCTTCTTTAAATTCCTGCTTAAACCACTGGTTAATCTTATTCTTTGCCTGTGCTGATTTCACAATCGTCAGCCAGTCACGGCTTGGTCCATTTGAATTACCCGAGGTCACAATCTCTACCCGGTCACCATTTTGTAACTGATATGTTACCGGCACCTGGCGGCCATTTACTCTGGCACCTACCATTTTATTACCTACTGCTGAATGAATGGCATAAGCAAAATCAATCGGCGTGGAACCTGCCGGCAGGTTCTTAACATCACCATTTGGTGTAAAACAGTATACCTGCTCTGTAAAGAGGTCAAGATCTGTCTTCACCGCACTCATGAATTCTTTATTATCTTCCGTATCTCTCTGCCATTCCAGAATCTGACGAAGCCAGCTTAGCTTCTCCTCTTCCTTGTCCTTTGCAGAGCCGCTCAAATTCTCTTTATATTTCCAGTGGGCAGCGATACCATATTCCGCTGTCTTATGCATGTCGTAAGTACGAATCTGTATCTCAAAAGGTTGTCCACTCTTGCTAATCAACGTGGTATGCAATGACTGATACATATTGGACTTCGGCATCGCAATATAGTCTTTAAATCTTCCAGGAATCGGCTTGTATTTTTCATGAATGATACCCAATGCTGCGTAACAATCTCTTACACTATCCACAATAATACGTACTGCAAAAATGTCATAAATCTGATCCAACGTCTTATTCTGGTTCACCATTTTTTTGTAAATGCTGAAGAAATGTTTTACACGACCACTAATTTCGGCTTCAATGCCCGCCTCTGCTATACATTCCTTTACATCATGCACAATGTCTGCAATAAAGGTTTCCCTCTCCTCAAGACGTTCATCAATCTCCTGTTTTAACTCTTTAAACTTCTCTGGTTCAAGATACTGTAAGGACAAATCATCCAATTCTACTTTAATTTTACTGATACCTAAACGATGGGCAATCGGAGAATAAATGTCCATTGTCTCTCTTGCTTTCTCAATCTGCTTTGCCGGTGACTGGTATTGCAGTGTTCGAAGATTATGAAGACGGTCTGCTAACTTAATCAAAATAACCCGGATATCCTTTGCCATGGCAAGGAACATTTTTCGCAGATTTTCTGCCTGCAGCTCCAATTTATCCTGTGAGAAATTGAGCTGTGTCAGCTTTGTAACACCATCTACCAAAAGCAGTATTTCAGCAGAGAATTCCTTTTCAATCTCTTCATCCGTCATGATGGTATCCTCAATTACATCATGTAAAATACCTGCCACAATGGTCTCCTTATCCAGCTCTAACTCTGCTAAAATAATTGCAACACAAAGAGGGTGCATAATATATGGTTCACCGGATTTGCGCAGTTGTCCCCTATGCGCTTCATCGGCAATATGATATGCTTTTTCAATCATGGAAATATCCGTATTCGGTCGATATTCCAATACTTTCTCGATTAAGGTCTTATAAAGCTCCTCCGGAGGTGTAAAATCCTTCGGGGTACTGAGATCTCTGTCCTTGTTCATTAATCCTGCCATACTCATTCACCTTCTTTTCCTGTGTTATATTCATTAAAGCATTTCCCTTACAGTTGCCATGGAATATCTTTTAATGCGAAACTGTATTGTTTTATTACCATTAAACTCATTAATAGATGGATAATACACAATATTAAGAACTACGTTATTCAGCCAACCATGAAGCAGCTTATCGTATTCTTCCTGCCCAAACCAATTAATAATATTTTCTGTAATTTCAGGAACATTAAAATAAATGCCCTCTCCCATGGCACCATCCGATGTCTCCATGGTAAATTTAATAACATTTCGGTCTTTTCCCATTATTTTTGCAGATAACAGATTAACATCCTTTTGTGCAAACACCGGCGTTTCATTTCCCTTTCCAAATGGAGCAAGCCCTTCTATCTCTTCAATCAATTCTTCTGTAACATAAGAAATCGGCATTGGTACATCTATCTTAACCTTCGGAATAAATGCATCCTCCAAAAGGTCACAATTTTCATTCAAACGCGCCGTAAAGGAATCCAGATTCTCGGCTGGCAGAGAAAATCCCGCCGCCATTGCATGCCCTCCATATTTTGAAAGAATATCATCACATTCCTGCAGTGCCTCCACCATCTGATACTCTTCTATGGAACGCCCGGAACCCTTTAACATTCCCTGCTCATTCGCATCCACAACTACCAGAACGGGATGATGATATTTTTCACGAATTCTTCCTGCAATAATCCCTGCCAGACTTTCATGGCAATCCGGAAGGTAAATTACAAACACCTTCATCTCCGGAGCATTTCGTAAATATTCTTCTGCCTGCTCTACTCCTTGTTCTGTTAAGTCTCTTCTCTCGTCATTTACACTCTTTATATACTGTGCCTTAGGAAGTGCAAGCCCTGTATCTTCTTCTAACAATAAATCAATGGCTTTCTCCGCCGTCTCCAGTCTTCCTGCTGCATTCAGACAAGGTCCCAACCTGAAACCAACATGGTAAGCATCCAGCTTCAAATCTGATAATTCATTGGCACTGATTAACGCTCTTAATCCACAGTTTCTTGTATGATTGAGCTGTTTTAATCCGTTTACAACGATAACACGATTTTCATCCTGAAGGGATACCACATCGCAAATTGTCGCCATTGCCACCAATTCCAAATAGGCCTGAACCTCTTCTTTTGGAATTTCTCTTTTTTCATACAACGCCTCTACCAGCTTGTATGCAACACCTGCGCCACACAAATCCTTAAATGGGTAACTGCAGGTTTCTTTCTTCGGATTCAGAATAGCATCTGCCTGTGGTAAAATATATTGTTTTTCTCCATCTTCGATATTAAAAGGAATATCATGATGATCTGTAACAATTACAGTTAGTCCAAGTTCTTTTGCTTTTGCAAGTGCATCCACGGCTGCAATTCCGTTATCACAGGTTAATATGGTGTGCACTCCCTCTGCCGCTGCTGCCTCAACAATCTCCTCGTTAATACCATATCCATCCTTTACTCTGTGAGGTACTACATAATCCGCAACGATTCCTGCCCTTCTTAAACCCTTGTAAAGAATTACATTGGACATAATACCATCCACATCATAATCAGAAATAATTCTGACCTTATGTCCTTCCTCCATGTCGTGAATCAAAATTCTTACTGCCTGATTCATATCTTCCATCAAAAACGGACTATACATGGTATCTACAGTTGGATTTAAAAATTTTTCAAATTTATCCTCCGGTACACCTCGGTTTACCAGAATTCTTGCCACCACAGGATCAATATGAAATTGTTCAGAAAGTGCATCAAAATCTGCACGTTTCATCTGAATAACCCAGTTTTGTTCTGCCATAATATTCTCCTACTAATAAGTGCTAAAGGGACATGGTATTATCTCCCATGCCCCCTATTATCTTACAGCACCCGTTTATGCATTCTCTGTCTTCTGCTTTTTGGATGACTTTCCACCATTACTCTTTTTGTCAGAACCAATCTCATTCTTACCTGCTTTTGTTTTAAACAAATACCATAACGGACCGGTAATACATACAGAAGAATATGCACCACAGATAATACCAGACATCAAAGTAAGTGCAAACTCTTTAATAGATGTAACACCTAAAATATACAGAATAAATACCATTACAAAAGTGGTAAGTGAAGTATAAATCGTTCTTGTAAAGGTCTGGGAAATGGAAGTATCTACAATATTTGCATAAGTTGCTCCCTTCCCCTTCATTATTGTCATATTCTCACGAATACGGTCAAATATAATAATTGTTGCATTAATGGAATAACCAACTACTGTCAGCATACATGCAATAAATGTATTACCAACAGATAGTCTTCCAATGGAATAAATCGTAAACACTACCAATACATCATGCAAAAGTGCGATAACTGCTGCCGCACCAAACTTCACATCACTAAACCGGAATGCGATATAGCACAACATAAGAACAGTAGCAATAATAACGGAAATAATAGCATTACGCTGCATCTCACTACCGATGGTAGCACTGATATTCTCCATCTCAAATTCTTTTACATCAAAATTACTACGAAGTGCTTCTTCTACAGCATCTCTCTGGTCATTATTAAGACCGGTAGATTTAAACACAATCTGGTTGCTTCCTTTTACATTCTGTACTGTAATCTCAGAAGTAGAAACTCCGGCAGCTTCTGCAACAACCGGCAGCAACTCCTCTTCTGCACGCTCTAAATCATACTGCTCACCAAAATCTACCGTCATAGAAGTACCACCGGTAAACTCCATACTATAGTTAAGTGCAGTACCTGTCTTTCCCTTGAAAACCGGAAGTGCAATCAAACCTGCTGCAATTACAACAAAGGAAATGATATATGCAATACGGCTGAATTTCACATAATCACGTACCGTTGCTTCTCTCTTCTTTCCATAATACTTAGCATCCTGAAGACCTAATGTATATACAGCCTTTAACAGGGATTTGGTAACCACCAATGCAGTAAACATGGAAAGCACAATACCAATTCCCAATGTAAGAGCAAAGCCCTTAATGGTTCCGATACCCATAATATAAAGTACAACCGCTGCAATTAAGGTTGTAATGTTACTATCTAAAATAGAAGACAATGCTTTGTTAAAACCTGAGTCAATCGCACTCTTTACTGTCGCGCCATTGCCAAGCTCTTCCTGAATACGAGTGAAAATGATGACATTCGCATCCACCGCCATACCAATGGAAAGCACGATACCTGCAAGACCAGGTAAAGTCAAACTTGCATTAAATCCATTGAGACATAACAGTGTAAGTACAACATATGCAATCAATGCAAACACAGAAACCAAACCAGGCAGACGATAAAGCACAATCATAATAATTGCTACAATTACAAGTCCAATTGCACCTGCCTTCAGTGTTGTACTAAGTGCATCCTTACCTAATGTAGCTCCTACCTCATTAGAACTTAACTCTGTCAATGTTACAGGAAGTGCACCGATACGGATTGTCTCTGCAAGCTTCTCTGCCTCTTCACTATCTGCCATACCATTAATAACTGCGCGTCCGCCTGTAATTGCAGTCTGAACTGTCGGTGCAGACACGACCTCTCCATCATAAATGATATAAATTGGCTTTCCTACATTTGCTGATGTAGCATCTGCAAACTTCTTCGTTCCTTCATCATTAAATGCAAGCTGAACTACATTCTCCTTAATCGTTCCGGAATTATCAATGGCCGCTGCAGCATTCTTTACATCAGAACCTGTTACACAAGCCTCATATTCTTCACCGGAAACAAACTTCTGATAATTCTCTGAATCTAAGAATTCCAATGCACCCGGTTTACCAAGCTCCTCTAAAATCTTACCTGCATCCGATACACCCGGAATCTCAATACTGATTCGATCAGAACCTGCCATATACACGTTACTATCTGTAGAATATACATCTGCACGCTGCTGTAAACGTGTTCTTGTATCAGAAATCTCCTGATCTGTTGCATCTTTTTCCTCAATTTCATAAGTGATACTTACACCACCTGCCAAATCAAGACCTAAAATAATATTCTCTGCTGCACCAATATGGTGTTTCCCAAGTCCCTTTACTGTGGTGAAAGCACCCAGTGCCAACGCTAAAATAAATACCAATATGGTCAGCACACTGTTTCTCTTTGCCTTCTTCATCTTTTTACTCTCCTTCTTCTGCTAATGCAGCTTTTATCATAATTGCACATTCTACTCTCTTACGTTCCAACTCACATCCAATGTCATAGGCATCTAATAAATTGCCATGGAAATTGTAAGAATTCGCAGCACAGCCGCCACTGCAATAGAATCTTGCAAAACAATCTCTACACTTGTCTTTCGCATAGACATTACAAAGCTTAAATTCATCCACAAGCTCTGTTTTTTCAATTCCGGTATCTACATTTCCCAGTTTGAACTCCTCCATGCCCACAAACTGATGACACGGATACAAATCTCCCCAAGGAGTAACTGCTAAATACTCTGTACCGGAACCACATCCGGAAAGCCGCTTATAAAGACAAGGACCTCCCGTCATATCTATCATAAAATGGAAGAAATTAAATCCATTTCCTTCCTTTTCTCTCTTAACCATCTCTTTTGCCAGCAAATCGTATTCTTCAAAAAGCTTTGGCAAATCTGCCTCTGTGATGGCATAATCTGCATCCTCCGGCGCAACCACCGGCTCTGCTGAGATTTGTTTAAAGCCCATATCTGCTAAATGCAGTACATCCTTTGAAAAATCCAGATTGTGATGGGTAAAGGTTCCTCTGACATAATAATTTGTCTGGTTACGAAGTTCTGCCATCTTTTTGAACTTATCAATAATCAGATCATAGCTTCCCTTTCCATTCCTGGTCGGACGCATAAAATCATGAACTTCTTTTCGTCCATCAATGCTTAAAACAACATTTGCCATCTCTTTGTTGGCAAACTCCATTATATCATCATTTAACAACATACCATTGGTGGTAAGTGTGAAACGGAACTTTTTATTATGCTCTTTTTCCTGGCTTCTTCCATAGGCAACCAAATCTTTTACCACCTGGAAATTCATCAGTGGCTCTCCGCCAAAGAAATCCACTTCCAGATTCACTCTGTTTCCAGAGTTTTCAATCAAAAAGTCCAATGCTTTCTTACCAACTTCAAAACTCATCAGGGATCGGTCACCATGATACTCGCCTTCTTCTGCAAAACAATATCTGCAGGCAAGATTACAGTCATGCGCAATATGAAGACACAATGCTTTTACTACTGTTTTGCGTTTTTTGAAGTCAATAATTGCATCCTTATAGGTATCTTCTGTAAAGAGCTGACCTGCTTCCTTCAATTGCTCAATCTCCTCACAGGCCTCCCGGATATCCTCTGCCGGGTACTGTGGAAGCTTCTTAACAATCTCTTCTACATTCAGTTTTTCATACAATTCAATCACATCGTATACAAGGTCATCCACCACATGAACAGAACCACTGCACACATCTAATACGATGTTATATCCATTATTCTTATATTGATGTATCACGATAACTCCTTCTACGTCACGTCTTGCATCTTTACATATAATACCAATTATCTGCTCATAAAATACTCCATCACAAAAACGCAACGAAAGAGGACAGCCTCATCAGCAGTCCTCTTTATTCTTTTCTTTGTTCAGATTGCTTACTTATTCTCACAAGTCTGATTACCAACTGTACAAGAAGTCTTGCAAGCTGACTGGCATGATGTCTGGCACTCGCCGCATCCGCCCTTTTCCATTGTGTTCTTTAATGTCTTGTCTGTTAATGTTTTAATATGTTTCATATCTTTTACCTCACCTTTTAAAATAATTATTGAGATTATACCATAACCTTCTTATAAGGTCAATGTTTTCAAGTAATACTGCTTCATATCAAATTACATTTCTTGTGTTAACAAAGCGGACGCTCTGACTTTGAAAAAATGCAACTATCAATCCACCCTTTGTCCATACTCATCCCACCGAAGGATTACCTTTCGCCAGTAGTTATATATATATGACGGAAGCAATGCTTCCTCATCAAGCTTCACTGTTGACAAACGATATTCGCTGCTATGACTCCCTTTTATAAAGACCAGTTGGGTAGAAACATCATAAGAGCCTTTTTTTACAAATAAATTCTCTTTTATGTTCCATTTTACATCTGTTTTTCCTTCCAGACCCGGATCCACAATATGATTACTTTTTCCAATCAGAACAACCTTGGTAACCCTGTCATTTTTGTTCACGGCAACACCACTCACATGGAAGGATTTGTATAACTGTTCTCCCAAAGGTACACCATCTGCATTCTGGCTCAACAATGTTTCAATTTCCTGACGTCCGCTTGCGTCCTTTACTAAATATACTGCTTTATATTGAAATTGCGCTGGTACAGCCTTATAACCGACTCCCACAAAACCTAAAACAACAGCAATGACCAGAGCATAGTCACCAATATTATTTTTCTTTAACAAATGATTGCTTCTTTGGAATGGATATATAAAATTCAACAGCCATGCAAACAAATACAATGACTTTTTCGGTTTGTATCCTCGGTTTATCACAACTGCATCTATGGTACAGACAACACCACTTAAAACATATGCCGCAAGAACTACAAAAAGATTACTGTGAAACCTTGATAAATCCTGAAAGCAATACCATACACATGACATAAATAGAATAATAAGCGCCACATAAATCAAAAAGCCGGTTAGCTTCATAACAATCTTCGAAGCCGTTCCCATATGTTCTCCACTCAGTTCTGGTGCCTTATATACCGTTGTTTCTTCATCCAGTTCCTTCTTTAACTGTTCCCAATTCGGAGCTGACTGTTGTACCCTTTTTTCTATATTATTAACTCGGGACAGGTGAAGTCCATTTTCTTGTCCCGTAATTTCATCTGTATAATTATCCATGTTGCTGCCTCCACTTCAACCACATAATTCACAATAAAATTTTCTCGAAATCAAGTAATATTATAAAAGGTTCATTATACAAAATCAAGAAAAACGTAATTATTGATTGTTTTTTGCAGGTGAACAGTAACGGTTAACCAGACGGACACACTGGTAAGGGTATGAAATATTCATCCTCAACTGAGCATGCCTCCCAGCAGTCCTCCCCCTATGCACAAAGCTGCCGTAGTCAAATTTGCAGTACTTGCCACATGAAATGTATGACCAATCGCGATGGCGACCAAGGATATGATCAGAATATATAAAAAGCCCAGCAGAAATCCCCACAGGAACTTCTGCTCCTTAACACGCTTTCCCGTGATAAAAGCACCAAAAAAGGTAACCAGCACATAAATTGCGACAATTGCCATATCCGTAACATTCTCACCCAGCTGAAACTTAAAAACAAGAAACGCCAACAGCAACAGCAGCACACCTGTAACTGCATAAGAAAATATAAGTCCTTTCACTACAATTGCAAACTTACGTCCAACACTCATTTTATCTCTCCTTACTACATTTTTTAAGCTCTGTCCTTCTACTTAATCATAATGCAATATATGAGAGAAACTTTTAAATTATTCCCATGTCCCCTTTGACATTTTAATCAGATTTTTTCAAATCCGGCTGTTTTCCAACAGCGAAACAACATCAAACAGCGACTCATAAATCTGATTTGCCTGTTCTCTGCACTCCTGTGTCGGCTCTATCAAATCAACCACCATTACAGTATACAGTCCGGCTAAAGCAGATGCTTTCACACCATTTAGGGAATCTTCTATGCCTATTGCCTCCTCCGGCTTTACACCAAGAAGTTCACAGGCTTTTATATAAATATCCGGGAATGGTTTTCCTCTTGGCACGGTTCCTCCGTAAACAATCTGATCAAACACATCAAGTATCCCCGCATTTCGCAGATTTCGCTCCGCACGTTCCTGACAGGTCGAGGTTGCAAGACCAATAAGATACCCATGTTCTTGTAAATAAGAGAATAATTCATGAACACCCGGTTTTAATTCCAGACCATTTTCTAAAATATCCTGATCCATTCTAGTCATGGTTCTTTCACGAAATTCCATATAGTCAAAATCCTGTCCAAACCGGGACTTCATCAATTTTTCATTATTCTCCTTTGTTGCTCCTGCAATCAGATTACAAAGTTCTTTCATGGTATCAGCTGGTATCCCATATTCTTCACCGGTTATCATCCAATGCTTGCGATATAATTTTTCCGAGTCAAAAATAACACCATCCATGTCAAATACAACCGCTTTTATCATGTTTTATTTCTCCTTCTGTCCTTTCTGTTTCTCACCCATAACCACATACAGCCTGAAACAGCCAAAATACCCATTCCGCCAAACAGAATCACTTTTGTCATCGGGTTACTATAGACAAAATACAGACTTCTGGTAACAGCATTTCCTGCCTTATCCACGCAATCAACCTCTATCTGATAAGAACCGTATTCGTCATAAGACAGACTCCTTACATCTGCACCATAATGTACACCATTCATACGCACATCCGTAATTTCATCTTCCGCATTTGTCAACGCCAGAGTAATAACGCCACTGTCATGCACCTCACCACCATCTTTTGCTCCACTAAAAATAACCTTTGGCGCCGTATGGTCAATGATAAATTCAACAGTCTCATTTGTTATATGGTCTAATTCATCTGTCACGTCTACTTCTAAAGTATATTTTCCTTCTTCCTCTATTGAAGCAACACCATCATACTCAATACCGTTTAACAAAATACGATAAGACACTACCGTCAGATCTTTAAATATCTCCTCTAGTGAATCCGCTAATTTGAACTGCTGGTAATAACCTCCATCATACTGTTTCACATTGTGAATCTCCGGATTTGTCTGATCAATTGTAAAGTGTATGTTTCCTCTTTCACTATTTCCTGCCTCATCCGTTGATATCACTTCAAACTCATATATTCCATCTTTGTCAAACACTTTGGTCAGGCTGCTCACCTTTCCTGAACAAGTCATCTTTGGCAATTCCACATTTGATACATTACCATCTATATCCGTACAGGTACCCTGGATTTCAACACGATTCTTTGCATAGTAGGATTCTTCAACCGTAAACTGCACTGTTACCGGTTTCTTCCATTGCTGGTAATTGTCTGTTCCCACAAAGCGAATTACTGGTTTTGTACGGTCCACCGAAAATGAAATGGTTTTAGTAGTTGCCACATTTCCTGCTTTATCTGTGGCTGACATTGTAACACGATAGGTTCCATCCTCTGTAAAGCTATGTTTCAACGAAGACTTCTTTTTCGTTTTCGGGAAACCGGTAATCTGACTTTTTACCGTTTTACCGTCTAGTGTGCGTTCCACATCAATAGAAATCCTGTTTGTAGCAAAAAAGGATTCGACACATCCAAACTCCAAATCTACCTGTGAGCCACTCATTGTACCCTCTGTGACACCGTCAATCGAAAGTTTTGGTGCCGTTTTGTCAATCACAAAACTAAGTGTATTGGATACCGCCCGATTTCCAGCAGAATCTGTTGTCACTGCATATATTTTATAACTGCCTTCTTTTATCATCTTCCGCTTGCAGCTATCCTCATACTTTCCGGAAGAAAATACTGCAGCCGATATATCTGTGGTCTTCCCATCCAATGTTCTTTTAATCACATATACTGTTTTCGTCTGCCTGTATGACACATCCTGTACAGACGTTGTAAACGTCTGACTTGCACCATAATGTGTTCCGTTTTGAATACCGAACAGACTGACCTTCGGTTTATCCTTATCAATATATACCCGTTTTTGCATGGTATTGCTTGTTCCACAATTATTCGTCACTTCCACCGCAACCATATAACCCGTCACTTTATCCGCACTATCCACTGCAGTCAAATCGTAAGAATAGCTTGTGGTCAAACTGTCAAACTTAACTGTTTTTACCTTCTCATTATTAATCTTATAAACAACCTCTTTGATTCCTGCTTTCACATCTGTTACTGTAGTATGAAATGTTACACTCTGATTCGTCCATTTGGTATAATCCGTATCACAGTCCATCTGAATCTCCGGTTTATTTGTATTAAAAATAATATTCGAAGACGTAACATTTCCTTCATTGTCCAGCTTGTCATTGGCCCATATTGTTATGGTATCATCAAATTCACTAACGCTAAGGTCTGTTGGTACATATACATAATAAGAATTTCCAATTGCCTTATGTGCAATATAAATTTGTGGAAATAATCCCTTTTCTTCCGGTTTTCCCACTGTTACATATACCTTTTGATTATTCACGCCAACGGTTTGATCTTTCACCTTAAATTCAACCAGGATTGCCTGATTACTATAAATATTGTGATATTTTTCTCCCAATAATCCATTTGCATCTGAATATACCACCTCAGAAATCACCGGCGCTGTATAATCAATGGAAAATGTAATACTTGCTGTGGTTGCTTCATTTTCAGCCTTATCTACAGCATCAAACGTAACCTTATATATGCCTTCCTCTGAAAATGTCAGACTCTTTGAAGCCACAGTCCCTTCTTCCGTCCACTGCTCAGCAGGGTATACGAAACTTTCGCTCTCAAGTTCGCCATCTATATCACTACGTGTCACAACCACTCTGTATTTTGAAAAATTATGAACATAATCTTCGGCACGTAAATTCAGAGTAACCTCCTGCCGTGTCATCTCTCCATCACCAATTCCGGTAATCGTTAATACCGGTGCTGTCTTGTCAATCACAAAATGAATAACTGCCGGAACCGCCTCATTTCCTGCTGCATCCTTCGCATTTATACACACCGTATAACTTCCATCTTTTGTAAACAGCTGCTCAAATGCCGTATCAAGCTGCGTCAGTATAAGAGGTGTGGTTGTCTCTTCCTCTTCTTCACCCAGTTTTCTGGCAATAGTAATAGATGCCTCGGCATCTGCATAATTTAATTCCCGAATATGAATAGATAATGGTACATCATTGCTATAATAGCCACCCTCCTGCACAGAAGATAACTCAATGGAAGGCGCTGTTGTATCAACGCGGAAAGAAGCGCTGGCAGTATTTCCATCCTCATTCTTTCCTTCATTACCGGATTTATCCTGACCCGTAAACTCTACGGTATAGTTTCCTTCCTCTGATAGTTCCAGTTTATACTGTACTTTTAAGGCATCTTTCACCGTCCAACCGGCACTGCCTTCATAAGTCTGTGTAGTAACCGTTCCATTATTATCTGTCCGTGTTACCGTTATTTTATAGGTATCCAAATCATGGTTGGCATCCTCTGCTGTAAACAAAAGAGTATCTCCAATAGAATGAAATGAATTATTTCCGTCAGGCCCTGTAATTGTGAATTTAGGAGCAGTCCTGTCAATCACAAAATGACATTGATACGCCGGATCCAGCGAACCATTTTCTTTATTTTTACCCACATAATTATCGGCTGCATCCTTTGCCCAGATATATGACTCAAACTTTCCTTCTTTTCCACCATCACCATAGGTAATCGATATTTGGTTCGAATTCATAGAATACGTCTTTTCCTCTGATGCACTTCCATTAAACTCTGAACCAATATGTATTTCCCCCTCTTCTCCATAAAGCTCTGTCACATTATATTCCAGCTTTGCATCATCTTTTAAATAATACACATCCACTTCTTGTGACTGCCCTTCCACTGTTTCCTTTTTACGAATCGGCTCACCATTCTGGGTATTATCGTGTGAAACGGTAATATTCGCCGTAGGAGCCGTTTTATCAATTACAAAATCAATCGACTTTGTATCGCTGTTATCCACAGCATCCTTCCCTGTAACTTCAATATGATAGGAACCTTCCTCCGACAGAGAAAGCTGACCTGTAGTTATGTGTTCACTCTTCTTTATTTCCCATTTGACCGCATTGGCCAGATTTGTCTGTTCTTCACCATTTTTTTGAATCTTTACATTATAGCATTCCATTTTATCACTGACATTCAAATCCTTTAATGTAAAAACAAGCTTCAGACTTTCCTGGTTATAATGCTTACCGGATTCCACACCTGTTATGGAAATCTGTGGCCCATCTTTATCAATGGAAAAGGTATGTCTTGTAGATTCTGTCTCATTACCGGCTTCATCTTTTGCCCATGTATAAATCTCATAATTACCTGTTTTGTCAAAAACTACGTTTGGATTTTCATTTGTTATGATGTACTCTAAATTATCAGTACGCACCTCTCCCTCTTCCGATAAATGTGTTCTTGTGCCACGTACCTTAATACTACAGTCAGATTTGTTCACCACCGGAGTATACGTCACAGAATCCTGGAAGGACTTTTCTTCATTCATAGTGCTTTCAAACGAAACTACCGGTGACACTTTATCCAGTCTGAATTCCTTCACAACCGACTCTCCCACCTGCACCTTTGAACCAGACTCTTCCTTAAATACATAATATGTAATCTTGTATTTTTTTGATTTTCCCTCTTCTGCCACAAAGGTTTCTGTTGCAGTTTTACTATTGATATCCGCCTGAGTCTCCAAAGAAAGTGCACCATCTTTTCCCTCTAAAACACTATAGTTTCCATCCCCATTATCAACTTCTATTGTCCGGTGCAAACCAACATCAGCCAGATTATCTAACGTATATTCCACGGTTATTCCACTATTGGACACCGTCTTTTCCTGTCCGGTAGCGGTATTCTTCATCACTACCTTACATGTTATTTCGGACTCTGTTTCGCCAGCCGCTACTGTCACATTCATCTTAACAGAACCGGAAAGCAGATTGACCATCAGCAAAACAATCATTCCGTATGCAATTATCTTTTCCTTTATATGATATCGATTCTGCATTCTATCTTCCTTTCACCTCAAATCTTATAACTACTTCTTTGAAAGAAAAACTTTCATCTATTTACCACTTTCCAGCACACTTGTCATCTCATTTCCAATGAGCACATCTGTCTCATCATTCTCCGTTAACAGAGTGGTTTTCTCCATGGATTCATCATATAGCAAATCCGTGGCGGCATCCGAATCTGACATCTCCGTTTCTTCACCTGCCAATATATCGGTTTCTTCACCTACCAGTATATCCGTTCCTTCCTCTGTCAATATACCGGTTTCTTCTGTCAGTATGCCAGTTTCTTCCTCCGTTAATATACCATTCTCTTCCTCTGCCAGCATCTTTGCCAGCTCTTCATCACTGGCAAGCGCATTAATCCCATTTGGCAGGATATGCACTCCGGAATTATTTTCCTTTAACACCTTTGTAGATGCTTTGGAAAGTTCAGGGATTTCCTCTGGTTTTACAGAAACATCCTGAGAAGAAGATTCCTCAGATAAAACCGTTGTTGGCATGTGTGTAACGACTTCTCCTCCAAATACTGTAACGTCCTCCTCCGTTTCAAAGACACCTTCAAAACCGGCAGTCTCCATATCTTCAACTTTCTTAGAACTTTTTGTATTTTTCAAATCAGCGGATAATGTTTCTGCTTTTTCGGTATTTGACACTAATGGTAATACATCCGTCTTTTCATCTTTCCGAAGCTTTCTTCTATTATTCTTTTTCCCAACTTCAGACAAATCTTCTCCTGCCGGCTGCTTCTTTCCTTCTCTTTCTCTTTGTATTTTCTCCACAGCCTTTCTGGCATTATATCCGGTAAGGTCACCTATAATCTTTGCTACATCATTCCTTATAAATAAAATCACCGAAACAATAAAACCTATTATAAAAAGAACTAAACCGATATAAAACATTGCTTCATACATCTGTATCTCCCTCCATTCTCTCAAACAATGGCGAAAGCTTCTGTGTCAGCTGTTTCCACCTGTAATCATTTTCAATCCCCGGCACATGACTTCCTTCTTCATAGAGAGCAGAAAGCGTTTCATAATCCCACTGTTCTACATCTGTCGTCTTCAACTCCTGCATCTTACACAATACTGATAAATGCCCTGTATAAATATTGATGCTATTTTGGAAATATTCTTTTTCTGCCTTTTTGTAAACCTCATCTGCCTCTTTGTATTCACCAAGCTGTTCATAAATATCCGCCTTCTGACAGTATTTTGCTTCCCGAAGCTTTTCATCCGTAATACTCTTAATGGTCTCATCATCACCGGCAGACACCATGCCCAAAATAAAATCACAGCATTCCAATGCCTGATTGTAATACTCCGAAGCCTTGGTTTTATCTACCTCTAAATTCTGATTACCCAGACACTCATATGCCGATGCCAGATATTGGTTATAAATGGTGTAATACTCTGCTTTAACACTATCGTCTTCATAATTTTCGAGAAGATTCAATCCTTTTTCAGCAACATTTACCAACCGCTGCGCTGCATCATCAACCTGTTTTAAATTGCGGGAATATACAATACACAACAACCGGTAATTCATCAGCTTATTGATTGACATTGTTAATCCGTCATTCACTTTTTCAAACTCACTCAGATTATTAAGCAAACTGCTATAATCTACATTCAACTCTCCCATAGCCAGTGCAATCGTGCTATAATAAGCAGCTTCCGGATGTTCCTTACTATTTAACATATCAAAATAATATGCACTTGTTTTATAATCCTGCATGACATCAAAATAATCCATTGCCACACGAAGAAGCAGTGTCTGGTCTTTCTCAATATGGTCATTTTCCTGATCAATATAATATGTAACACGGCTAAGACCGGTTTCTGCATCATCCATATAGTTGATATACAGATTTAAAAGCTCTAAATACGCTGTATTCCTGCTGCCATCCACATCTGTAATGGCTTCTACATATACTCTGGCAGCATCATCATAATCTCCTTTAACCGTATAAGAATATCCCTCATTCAGTAAATTCTCATAATTCATCTTTCGTTCTCTTTGATTGCCCAAATAACCGGTTATCGCCACTGCACCACAACACAAAGTGAATCCCGCACTCACAAAGAAACTTTTCATCTTATGGAAGCTTTCTTTTCGAAATGCATCATCCAGTTCTTCATAATGTTCTAAGGCATATAAAAGCTCTGCACAATCCTGATACCGATCCTCTGGATTCGCCATTGTACATTTCACAATAATCTTTTCAAGACCACTTGACAACTTTGGATTCCACTCCCGAATCGGCTTTATAACATACGGAGGCTCACTAGGATTCTTTCCTGTTAAAATATGATATAATGTTGCACCTAAACTATATATATCTGTTCTTGCATCCGTTTTATGGATTCCCCGTCCATTGGCATCTCCAAACTGTTCCGGTGCCGCATATCCTCTTGTACCAAGTGCGGTGGTATCTGCCAGACTTTCCACATCGAATTCCTTTGCCGTTCCAAAATCAATTAGCTTTACCTTTCCATCCGGTTTCACCATAATATTAGAAGGTTTCATATCCCGGTAAATAATCGGAGGATTCATAGAGTGAAGGTATCCTAAAGCACTGCATAAATCTTTTGCCCACTCTACCACCTTTTCCTGAGGCTGTGCTCCTTCCTTTTTTATGATTTCGCTTAAAGTTCTGCCCTCAATGTAATCCATTACAACAAATACGGTTCCTTTATAATGAATAACATCCACAATTCTTGGAAGCACCGGATGATCTACCATCTTTAGTATGTTGGCTTCCATTTGAAGGCTTCGCAGTAATGTCTTTGTATCCTGTCCTTTACTCTTTTTAATCTCCTTTATAGCCCATTGTTTATTCAGTCGTGTGTCCATAGCAACATAAACCGTCGACATACCACCTTGTCCAATTTTTTTTAATATTTCGTATTTACCACCTATAACAGTACCTACTCTCGTCATCTGTAGTATCCTCCTCGGTTCTTGACACTCTAAACTGCCTGTTTCACTGCAAGAGCTACAACGGTAATATTATCCCGTTCGCCCCTTTCCATCACAAGCTTTACCATCCTTTGACATTCTTTTGTAAGTTTTTCTTTCTCAGAGATTACCGTTGGATTAAAAGTTTCCCATAATTCTTCGTCTGAAACCACATGAACAAACCCATCGGAGCATAGCAAAAATACCGTGTCTTCTAAGATTTCTCCCTGCTCAAACTGTGATTTCACACTTCCAGATGCTCCTACACATTGTAACAATATATTTCTTCTAGGATCTACCAGTGCCTCTGTTGGTGTTAAAGTTCCCATCTCAACTTCCTTAGCCACTAACGTATGATCCACTGTCAATTGCATAACACTTTTTTGGATTTGATAGATACGGCTGTCTCCCACATGGCAGATGTAATATTTTCCCTGATATACCAACAACACAGAAACCGTTGTTCCCATCATCATATTCTTCTGCTGTGCATACTCAGCCAGTCTGCTATTCATTTGGTCAACCAATTGCTGCCATTGTGCCTGTATCAGCTCCGGAGTAAATGTATCCGTTGCAACTATCCCTGCAAACTGTTTCAAAAACCAGCCATTAAATGCCATTACAACTTCTTTACTTGCCAATTCTCCATGATCCAGACCACCCATTCCATCACAAACCACCGCAAAAGCAATCTTTCCTTTCGGGGAATTAACCACCTTTACTGAAAAGGAATCTTGATTTATTTCTTTTATATTTCCTGCATGTGTATAGCAGGCAGCAACTATCTCCATAAACTTCTCCTTACTTATCTTTTCTGTTAAGAAACAAAAATGCCTCTAAATACCAGCTAAATCAACTGATGTCAGAGGCATTCCATCTGCTTTTTCTCCAGAATTCACAAGGCTCCTGGAAACAGACTTCTATCTTAATTTGAAAGTAAATTCTTCATCTCCCAATACAATTTTACAATCATGTGTCAGCAGTTCACTCTCTCCATCCGCAAGCATCTTATTGTTCACATAAGTATGATTCGTTGACTTATTATCCTTGATATAGTAAACACCATTTTTATTTGTAATGGTTGCATGTGATCTACTGACCGCACCATTACCTTTCACCGAATAGTCCACACCCATGCTTGCCTTACCAATCTTGAAATTCTGCTTGGTAATCACAATTCGTTCCTTTGTATTTGTTCGAATCAAATATGGATTAATCTTTACATTCGGAACATTCTTTAATAATCCGGTACCACCAAGTGTCTGACTAAGAATAGATGTACTAACTACTTCTTCCTCTACACCTTCCACCGCATCTTCCACTTCTTCCGGTTCATTCTCTGTTTCTTCTACTTCTTCTCCTTCAGCCTTAAGTTCCTCCTGTGTATTCTTTAGAATACTTGCACGACTAACCTTAATGTTCTTTTTGATTTTCATATTACTTTCTTCATGATTTGCTTCCTGGTCCTCACGTTCTTTTTCCGCCAGGAACTCGTCAAGCTCGTCTTCAATGACAACCCCTTGCTCTTTTGCCTCTTTTGTCTTAAAAAATGATCTTTTTGCCGGCTTTTCCTTCTTCTCCTCCACAGGTGTTTCTTCCGCCGATTCCTCTTCTACCAGCTTATCTATAAATTCTTTAATAGACTCATCATCCGAAATAACAGACTCTTTATGAGGCTCCTCTTGAGACTCCTTTTGAGATGCTTTACGTGATTGATTTTTCAATCTTTTTATAGCTTCTTCTCTTGGATCTATTGTTTCTTTCTCATTCTCCAAAATCTCCTCAATGGCACCAATAACATCCTCTACACGGTTAACGTGTCCTGCTGCTTTTGCAGATACTTTACCTGATTCATTGGAAACCGCCGCTTTATCAGATGTTTCCTCTTCTTCACTAGAAACTGCTGCTTCCGCAGACACTTCCTCTTTTTCATTAGAAATCTCCGCTTCATCCGCTTGTTCCTCTGCCTCATCAGAAACCACCACTTCACCGGCTAATTCCTCTGCTTCACCAGAAACCTCTGCCTCTACTGACACCTCCTCAGTTCCACCGGAAACATCTTCAAATTCATCAATGTCTTCCTGAGCCTCAGAAGCTGTCTCCTGTTCTACAGGCTCTTCCTCCACTTCTTCCTCATCCGTAACTTCCTGATATTCTACATAAATCTCTGCAGATGATTCATCCGGAATCTCAATGCCTCTTTCATCCATCAACTCTTCCACAAGTGTAACCATATTGCGCATATTAAACATTGCTGTATTATTCACATATGACAAAAGCTTTGCAACATATCCACAATCCTCTGATAAATCATAACGAATATTTGCAAGATATCCTCTTAAAAAGCTATTGATATCCACGTCTTCCTGCATCTCTTCTATAGGAATACAAATAAACTCAACCTTATAATCCGAATCAACATATATGTAATCACGATGTAAAATAAGATAGGATAAAGGAATCCGATATTCTGTCATATCAATCAAAGCAAGCAAAAGACTACGAAGTACACGAAGCACCATCTCCGCGCCCACCTCTTGTGTCGACAACTCGCTCAAATGAATCTTATCTGTCACATCATAAGAAAAGGTATCAAACTCTTCCCCCTCTTCAAAAATAACAGATACAATTCCCTTCGGTTCTTCTTCTTCAATAAAGTCAAGCAATTCTTCATCAAGGCTTGCTTCATTGTCAATATTATACGTTAAAAAACGCTCCTTATCAAAAATTCTTCTTCTTAAGATGACTTTTTTCATAAACAAATCCCCTTCTAACTCCAGAATCTATCTTTACATATACGCTGTGATTACCATATATCTATATATAAATCTGCCTGGCTCTGAACAGTTACACATAATTAATATTATTATAGAGGATTCTGCCCTGTTACGCAAGTAATTTATTATGTAAAAAGTCCGATTCTACCTCTAACCCCACCCCATTTCTATTGTATTTTTCAATTCTGTCATAGATGCATTATAGCGCCCAACGTCTCTATATGCATATTATAGCATTTTACCTTTAGAATACAATAGATATATTGTGTATATTTTGGCAAAATTTTATGTATATTTGTGTATAAATGTTCAGAAAGATGAAAATTTTATTCATTCACATATCTCGCCGTGCCTATTTCTCTATCCTACATTTGTGAATTGAACAAACTCTTAATCTTATAAATGATATCATCACTATCCGCATCAATACTTGCTGCTTCATTAATATTAGACAACTGCTGCATAGCATCTTTGTCTGCCTCACTGGTATAACTAATTGTATATACCGGTATCTTCTCTTCCTTCAATACACCGGTAATATTCTCTAGTGTGTAACCTTCATTTGCCATACCATCACTTAATAAGAACAACATTACCTTTGCATCCGGATGATCCGCCTTCGCCTGCTTAATCATATTGGTTGCCACTAATACAGCATCATAGCTAGCCGTACCACCCCACGCCTGCAGATTATCAAGTGCACCCTGGAAATAAGCTCTCTGATTCAAATCAAACTCTGCAATTGGAAGCTCGATTGTCACACTATCACTATAGCTTACCAGACCGATATAATTGTTATCATTTATGTACTGCGCTCCATTTGAAAGTGACTCCCTTAACTGGTTAATCGGTTCACCATCCATACTTCCACTGCAATCCGCAACAAATACGGCAATAATATCTTTTCCGCTATCCTTTTTCTTCTTATACAGCTCAAGAGCCTGTGTAATATCCGCTCCTGTCACCTCGTACTCTGACTTATAATCCTCATTATTATTAAATCCCTTCTCAGATGCCAGCTTCTGGGATGAACCATTTGCACAAAACTCGCTAAACAACTGAGCAGCCTCACGTTTGTCCGCTGACTCATTCAGCTTCATACTCACACCATAAAGCGGATTGTCATGACGAATTCCGTAAGGTATGAAATCATATTTTCCTTCCAAATCTTCCTCATTGATGTACGTCTGATACTCCATAATCATTCCATCTAATGTTCCATTCTTTGCACTGTCACGCATCTGCATCGTCGTAAATGCAACAAATGGAATATTGTTCTGGAATTCGGAGAATTTCTGTGCTGCCGTATCACTTAACATATTATTCTTGTCATAATTCTTTAAAATGGAAATCAGGAAATTCAGACCGCTGGCACTGGTCTGTGGATTCGTATAACCGAGATTCATCTTGTTACCGGCTACTGCCTCCGCCACCTTAGAAAGACTGTCATACCCTTTGTTCTTATCAACCAAAATACCGGCAGTATTTCCAACCAGCCGTTCACTAACTACCTCAATGGCTCCCCCATTGGTCTCTACATATTTTCCAAACAACTCATTAGAAGGTGTATAAAGGTCCGGAAGATACTTATTCGAAATAATGTAATCCGCACCCATTCCGGAACTCATCTGACGAACCGAAATAGCAACACTCTTTCCACTTTGCGTTGTAACACCACTGTTATTAAAATCATTTGCCACATCAATTAACCATGACTCATATCCACTGCCCGCCTTCTCACCGGAAGAAAATACCTCTAACACGATATCGGCACTGCCCACTACCTGTAATGGATACTTGTCAATCTCCGGAAGTTCATCATAAAGACTGGTATTACCAAGATTCACTGACCCCTTCACCGGTGTTACCTCTGCCACATCAATGTTATCCAGCATCTCATCTAATGACTTTTCATTCACAGTTGCCACCTGTTTTACTAATTTGGAACCCAATCCAAATATAATTGCCGCAATCACCACAATTACCAATACAATACCTGCAAAAATTACTTTGTTATTATTCTTCATTCCGTCTCTCCTTCTTAAAATTTCATCATCACTATTGCGTCATCATCAATTATCATGCTATATCTATCATACAAATGACAACTTTCCTTCGTTGCATTTTAATGCATCTCCCGCAAACTTACCAACAAATCATCTATATATGTAGTATCCTCATCACGAACGGAGTTCTCAATCTTAATAAATTGCTCCACCACCTCGTTAAAATTAACGATAAGCCGCTTATTTTCCAAAAACAGGTCATCTAAATACTGTGTGCTGGGTCTTTGTACATAATCATACATCTCCATAAACTTAATTGCCGAATCAATATTATTGTTCACCTGTCTGCAAACCAGCTCATACACTTCCCGAAGTTTCTCGTCATCACCTATGGTGTCCTCCCGCTTCTCTAAGCTCTGACGCTGGGCTATAAAGCCATTTACCTGCTTTCTAAAAATCCCCTTCTTATCTGCATTCTTTAGAAGATAATCATCATCCTGATTGCGAACAACCATCACATAATTGGAATAAATGGCAAACACCAGAACCGCTGCCCCCAAGAAAATCGTCATCCCCAACGGCAGCACAAACATACACACTGCCACTAATCCTAACAAAATCAAATTAATGATATTCAAAATGATTAACTGCTTCATCTCTTGTCCTCTCTTAAGATTGCTATGGGTATCATAACATATTTTAAAACGAAATGATATATATTTATAATGAAAAAAAGAACCAACCCAATGCTTAAACATCAAATCGATTCCTTGTAGTGGGCCGCCGGGGGCTCGAACCCCGCACACCCTGATTAAGAGTCAGGTGCTCTACCAAATGAGCTAGCGGCCCGTGTTCAGTTTGTTGTCTCGCTCAACAACAAAATTGATTATATAGCATCCAAAAAAAAAATGCAAGCTTTTTTTTAAAAAATTTCAAAAAAATTTTTTATTGGCGATTTTTGTTCATTTTTAAAGGGTTGTTTCCAACTTAAAATAATAATGATAACATAATCTTCAAATATATAATTCTACAAACTCCTTAAATCTAGGCAAAGCAAAAAAAATCTTTCCACGAGTTTTTCCATTCACAATTCCCTTTTTCATTAATCGATCTCTATATACAGAAAATTCATTCTTTTTCATATTTGCTAATTTAAGTACAGCTTCTGTCGTATTATCCGATTTTGCAATAGCAATAGCCAGAGCTTTATCCTTCTCTGATAATTCTGACCATATCTTGTTATACACATATTCATTCAAGTAATAGTCAAAACGAACCAGTTCATCTTCATAATTCTTTCCACTTTCATAACAAAGATATCCTAACACCTGAAATGCAAAAGGATAGCCACAAGTAACATCCGCCATCAGAAGCGCTACCTCTTTACTGACATCAAGTGTATTTCTATAGCTTTCCGCCATCATTAATTTATTCAAAGGCTCTAATTCAAGCCTGGGGGTTCTTAACAAAAAAGTGACATTATCTGCATTCTGCAAATCACTTATATTTTCATAAAGACCTGTCATAATCAGATAAACCGGCATATCTTCTCTCAAAAGCAACTGAAAGGTATTGGAAAATATCTTCATATTGTCATTACTTACCACCTCATCAATTGCAATTAGTACTTTCTGATGCCGATTCTTAATCACTTGAAACATTCGTTCTAATGCAGTCTCTATATCCGTTATTGGAGGAACTGTATTCAAAGATAATCCTATATTGAAAAAAGATAAATTAATATTTGCCGAATCAAATATTCCCATTAACGGTTTACTATTATATAGTTTAGCGGCCAAAGACTGTAACAAATCCATTCCTGAATTCAGATTCACTACAATCCAATTATCATCCTCTTTGAAATGATTACATATTTCCGAAAGAGTTACCGTCTTACCTATTCCTCTAACTCCCGCTATAATACACGCCTGATAACTTGGATCATCTTCCGAAAAATCTTCTATTATTTTGTTAATTTGAGAAATTCTAGAAACTAACTGTGTAGGTTCCTTTCCAAATGAAATGGTAAACGGATTTTTCATTTTATACTCCTTTATACTTTCATTCTTCTTTTATACTCGTTTATACTTTTATTTCTATTTTATACTCGTTTATACTTCATGTCAACAAGTATATCTCTTAATCATTCAAACCAATCCTCTAATGTCAGTAATACCGCTCCTTCTTCCTCTGCTCTTCTTTTTTATCCCGATTCACCTATCCACTTTCATCTCTGCCATCGCCTGGGCATATCCAAGCAACCGTTCCTGTTCTCCTATACTTAAATCATGGTAGTGTTCTAATAAAATCCCATCCCGGGAATTCTTATCAATTACCAAATAATCCACTTCCCTACTGCGTCCACCATCCGGTTCTACGCCAGATAATAAATATGTTGGTGTAACCTGCAGTGTATGACAAATAATCATAATCTTATCTGAAGCGGGATTTGTGTTTTTCTTGCGCCAGTCACTAATGGTACTCTGGGGAATGCCGGTAGCATCCGAAAATTCCTTTTGCGTCATGCCGCTGTCATTCAATAATTCAAAAATACGTTCACTTATAGTCATGAATTATCCTCACTTTTTATCCTATTATATTATTACTGTAATAATTCTTTGCAAATGGCATCTACGTCATACTCTGGGGCATATTGACTTGCAATTGTCACGATCCTGCTAATAGTATCTTCAGATTCTTCTAATGCATCTGCAATCTCAGAAACAGACTTACCTTTTTCTATTTTTTTGCAAACTAACTGAACTAATTTGATTAATTCGCCTTCTTGTCTGCCTTCTTGTCTTCCTTCCTGTCTTCCTTCCTGTCTTCCTTCTTCTCTTCCTTCTTCTCTTCCTTCTTCTCTTCCTAACTGGCGTTCCTCTTTTCTCGCATCATCCATAAATATCTGTAATGTCATATATTCCCGCCTCCATTTCTCACTTGCTTTTACCCGACTCACTTCCTGCTGCAATTCCTGCGCAAATTCACCATCCGCCACAAGTCCGTTAAAAAGTCTCATAATCTGCTTAAACTCTTCATCCACTTCCCCATGGACTCCCTTTGTATTTACAAAAACTTTCTCCGTGCCGTCTTCTAAGGAGAGGGATGGCACCTGCTTACACATATTCTGAAAGCTATACACATATTGTCCCTCTCCAAATGGATCAAAAGTACATACAAATATTACCAAGCTGCGATTCAAGTTATCATAATCGCCGCCTTTTTCCAATAAGTCTAAATCAATCAAGTCCTGATAATATCTACTTCTCTTCACTAAATACTTCCGCTTAGTCGCCTGCATCTCTAAATTGTAAACCGTATGCTCATCATCCTCAAGAATTACATCCAGACGAATACTCTTTGCATCATAACGAATATCAATCGAATGTTCATAGCTAGGATAGAAAACTTCCTTTATCTTGCACCCAAGAATCACTTCCAAAAAATGTCTGGCTATCTTCTTGTTAAGCATCACCTTACTGAACATATAGTTATCCGCAATTGTCAGTTCATCAAATGTTTTTCTATTCATAGTCTTCCTCCTTATTATATAAAAATATAGTGAATAACGCAACCTCTGTTTATTAATATTAATCCTGTTATACGAATTATTTACTATAATACTACTTCACCCACAGCACCTCAATACAAAATTGTACTATTATACGGATTTTTACCTTTAATGTTAATTACACCACACCTTCTTCCCTTCCTATAATGTCAAGCCCTAAATCATTGATTTTTCAGGCTTTTTCTTTAAATATTTACCTCATAACAAGAGCCAAAAGTGTAGAACAGTCATTGTATCAAGTACTGAATAGTTGAAAGTGAATATACTAAATAAAGCA
>JAQXLK010000211.1 GCA_029012085.1 Clostridiales bacterium | reverse complement strand
ACATGGTATTATACAACGAATCTGCATAAGGGAGCATTTATGCTGCCAAAATATGTAGAAGATATGTTGTTAGAAGAAGAGAATTAAGGAGGGACAAAAATGAGCAGATTATTAATTATCGGATGTGGCGGTGTAGCCGGTGTGGCAATTCACAAATGCTGTCAGAACAGTGATGTATTTACAGAGATTTGTATTGCAAGCCGTACCAAGGAAAAATGTGATGCAGTAAAGGCAAAATTAGAAGGTCAGACAAAAACCGTAATTACCACGGCAAAGGTAGACGCAGATAATAAGGATGAACTGGTTACGTTGATTAAGGACTATCAGCCGGATGCTGTGCTCAATGTTGCCCTTCCTTATCAGGATTTAACGATTATGGATGCCTGCTTAGAATGTAAGGTGGATTACATTGATACTGCAAACTATGAGCCGGAAGACATCGAAGATCCGGAATGGCGCAAGGTATATGATAAGCGTTGTAAGGAATTAGGATTTAGTGCATATTTCGATTATTCATGGCAGTGGGCATATATGGACAAGTTCAAGGAAGCAGGAATCACCGGACTTCTTGGAACCGGATTTGATCCGGGCGTTACCAGTGTCTTTACAGCCTATGCATTGAAGCATTATTTTGATGAGATTGAGACCATAGATATATTGGATTGTAATGGCGGTGATCATGGCTATCCGTTTGCAACAAACTTTAATCCGGAGATTAATCTGCGTGAGGTTTCAGCGCCAGGCTCTTACTGGGAGAATGGACACTGGGTAGAGATTCCAGCTATGAGTATTAAGAGAGAGTATGATTTCCCACAGGTTGGTATGAAAGATATGTATTTATTACACCATGAGGAGATTGAATCCTTGGCAAAGAATATTCCGGGAGTAAAAAGAATCCGTTTCTTTATGACCTTTGGACAAAGTTACCTGACACATATGAACTGTCTGGAAAATGTAGGAATGCTTTCTACTACACCGATTAACTATGAAGGCAAAGAAATTGTGCCGATTCAGTTTTTGAAGGCATTGTTACCGGACCCGGCAAGCCTTGGACCAAGAACGGTTGGAAAGACGAATATTGGGTGTATTTTCACCGGTAAGAAAGACGGAAAAGAGAAGACCATTTATATTTACAATGTGTGTGACCATCAGGAATGTTACAAGGAGGTTGGCTCGCAGGCTATTTCCTATACAACTGGTGTACCTGCCATGATTGGTGCTGCTTTAGTGGTTACAAAGAAATGGGACCGTGATGGTGTATTTACGGTAGAAGAGTTTGATCCGGATCCATATATGGATATGTTAAATCAGTTTGGACTTCCTTGGGTAGTAGAGGAGAATCCGAAGTTAGTTGATTAAGGAGAAATGATGTTTGAGACGGTGAACACCCCATGTTATGTGGTGGATGAGAAGAAGTTAATAGAGAATTTGGAGATTTTGCAGGATATAGAGAAGCAAAGCGGCTGTCATATTCTGTTGGCACAAAAAGCGTTTTCTATGTTTTCTGTGTATCCGCTGATTGGTAAATACTTAAGCGGAACTACCGCCAGTGGTCTTTATGAAGCCCGTCTTGGAAAAGAAGAGATGGGAAAGGAGAACCATGTGTTTGCGCCGGCTTACAAGGAAGAGCATATGAGGGAGCTGGTGATGATTTGTGACCATATTATCTTTAATTCGGTTGCCCAGTACGAGAAGTATAAAGGTATGTGTAGGGATGTCAGTGTGGGGCTTCGGGTGAATCCAAGATGTTCTACTCAGGGAGACCATGCCATATACGATCCCTGTGCTTCCGGTTCCAGGCTTGGTGTGACGAAGGAGCAATTGCCGGAAACTCTTTTCTGGGGAGAAGGCGGTGTGGAAGGACTTCATTTTCACACCCTTTGTGAGCAAAACTGTGATGACCTGATTACCACATTTCAGGCGGTGGAGGAACAGTTTGGTGAGATTCTTCATAAGGTTAAGTGGCTGAATATGGGTGGCGGACATCATATCACCAGAAAAGATTATGACAGAGAAGCATTGATTCGTCTCATTCAGTATATCCGAAATACTTATGATGTGGAGGTATATTTAGAGCCTGGGGAGGCAATCGCTTTAAATGCCGGATATCTGGTAACAGAGGTAATGGACATCGTCAAAAATGATATGGATATTTTGGTGTTGGATGCATCTGCAGCATGTCATATGCCGGATGTATTAGAGATGCCATATCGCCCGCCGCTTCGCGATGGCTATGAAGCTGGAGAAAAACCATATACCTACCGGTTATCATCTCTTACCTGTCTGGCAGGGGATGTGATTGGAGATTACAGCTTTGAGAAGAAAGTTCAGGTGGGAGACCGGCTTATCTTTGAAGATATGGCGATTTACTCCATGGTAAAAAATAATACGTTTAATGGTATTCCGCTTCCAGACATTTGTCTGCTGAAGGAAAATGGAAAGATAGAGGTTGTAAAAGAGTTTTCTTATGAAGATTTCAAAGGGAGGCTTTCTTAAAGGATATGAGAAATATAAAAGATGCAATGAAAGATAAGGCCGGTATAAAAATAGAACATGTAGAGGCAGAGGAAGAGCCTCTTGAAGGTCTTCCAAAGGAAGACGGTTTTTATATGCCGGGAGAATTTGAAGAGCATGAGGGCTGTATTTTAATCTGGCCGGAGCGTCCAGGCTCATGGCCGCATGGAGCGGTTGCCGGACAAAAGGCATTTGCAGATGTAATCCGTGCGATTGCAAGAAGTGAGCGGGTTTACCTGGCAGCCAGTAAAGCAACGATTGCGGAGGCAAGAGGTGCACTGCAGAATGTAGCGAATGTGGAGATTTTTACTGCTGAGACAGATGATGCATGGGCGAGAGATGTTGGACCGACGTTCCTGATTAATGACAGTGGAGAACGGCGTTGTGTGAATTGGGAATTCAATGCATGGGGCGGTGAGTATAATGGATTATATGCTTCGTGGGACAAGGATAATGCTTTCGCAAAGTATTTTGCAAAGTGGTTTGGGTGTGAATATTATGATGCTGCACCATTTGTATTAGAAGGTGGTTCCATTCATTCCGATGGTGAGGGTACCATTTTGGTCACAGAGGCTTGTCTGTTGAGTCCCGGAAGAAATCCCAAGCTTAGTAAAGAGGAGATTGAGAAAAAACTTTGGGCGTATCTTGGTGCTGAGAAGGTAATCTGGATCCCTCATGGTATTTATGGGGATGAGACAGATGAACATGTGGATAATATATGTGCATTTATACGTCCGGGTGAGGTAGTGCTTGCATGGACAGATAATGAAGAGGATCCACAGCATGCCTATTCAAAAGAAACGCTAAAAGCACTAGAGCAGGCGGTAGATGCGAAGGGGCGAAAGCTGATTGTTCACAAACTGCCGATTCCGGAACATCCGGTATGGATTCACGAGGAAGATTGGTTAGGATATGTCTTTGAGGAGGGCGAAGACCAGAGGGAGATAGGAGAACGTCTTGCGGCATCCTATGTTAATTTTTATTTCTCAAATGGTTCTGTTATTATGCCTGCTTTTGGTGGCGAGAATGTGGATAGTGACTTAAAGGCTGCATTTATCATGCGTGAGCTTTGCCCGGAACGTGAGATTGTGCAGGTCCCGGCGAGAGACATTTTAGTGGGAGGCGGTAATATTCATTGTATTACTCAGCAGATTCCTGCAAAAAGAAAAGGAGAATGATATGAGTGAGGTAACGGTAGCTGCCGTTCAGATACAGTGCAGCACAGATATAAATGAGAACATAGAAAAAGCCGAACACAGGATTCGGGAGGCTGCCGCAAATGGTGCAAATATTATTTTGCTGCCAGAACTCTTTGAACGGGAATATTTCTGCCAGCAGAGACAGTATGAGTTTTATGAGTATGCATATCCTGTGGATTCCCATCCTGCTGTAGAGATGGGTAAACGCCTTGCAAAAGAACTTTCTGTGGTTCTCCCTATAAGCTTTTTTGAAAGAGACGGGAATGTATTGTATAATTCCATTGCCTGTATTGATGCAGACGGAGAAGTGCTTGGAGTATATCGAAAGACTCACATTCCAGATGACCATTTTTATCAAGAAAAATTCTATTTTACACCGGGAAATACCGGATTTAAGGTATTTACGACGAGATATGCCAATCTGGGAATTGGTATCTGCTGGGATCAGTGGTTTCCGGAGACTGCCCGGTGTCTGGCATTGCAGGGCGCAGAACTGTTGCTTTATCCTACGGCGATTGGAACGGAGCCGGTACTGCTTTGTGACAGTATGCCACATTGGCGCAGATGCATGCAGGGACACGCTGCGGCAAATCTTGTACCGGTCATTGCGGCAAACCGCATTGGAACGGAGACGGTGGAACCATGTGAGGAAAATGCAGGACAGGATTCCGCACTTACCTTTTATGGCTCGTCCTTTATGACGGATGAGACCGGAGAGCTGGTGGCAGAGGCGTCTAGAGATGCAGAAGAAATCCTGTATCATGGATATGATTTGGAAGCGATTGCAAAGAACCGACTGTCCTGGGGGCTGTTCAGAGACAGACGGCCCGAGATGTATCACACTATTGCAGAGTAGAGAAAACTAAAAAAAGTGATGCAAATCTAAAAAAATTGATATATGAATGGAAAACAGAAAGAATTATAATCAAATATAGTCTGTAAAGCGAAACAGTCTTGTCATTTGTCCTAAATATAATAAAAGTGTGTGTTAGACTGAGACTGTTTTGCTGCATGGATGAAACTGTAAAGAGAATGAATTACATATTTGCCATGATGGAAAAGGAAGGTCCATACATGGAAGGTATATAAATCGAGCAAATAGAGCTCGGTTTTTTCTTTTTCGTCTCTTGCAACTGCAAAGTAACACATGGTATAATATCTAGTACATCATTCACTAAATAACTAGCCTTTTTGCTTGCTAATTTCTCTGATAGCACTACTCCCCAAGCCTCGGCGTAGGAACCACTACGCCTGCGTTTGTGAAGCAGCACTCTCAGAAAAATTTTCTGCGCAAAAGAACTGGTTATTTAATGAACGATGTACTAGAAAAAATATAGAAGAGGGATGGAACGAATATGGAATTATGGGATATTTATGATAAAGACAAGCAACGCACGGGTCGAACGATGCAGCGTAATGACTGGTGTTTAAAAGATGATGAGTACCATTTAACAGTGCTTGGTGTGATTGCAAGAACCGATGGAAGGTTTTTAATTACCAAACGTGTTATGACAAAAGCATGGGCTCCGGGCTGGTGGGAAGTATCTGGTGGTGCTGCCATGGCTGGTGAAGATTCTGCAGATGCAGTGAAACGTGAAGTGTTAGAAGAGACGGGGCTTGATGTAACCGAATGGGAAGGCGGATATCTGTTTTCATATAAGCGTGAGAATCCGGGCAAAGGGGATAACTATTTTGTAGACGTTTATCGTTTTATTGGCGATTTTGATGAGTCTGATTTGAACCTGCAGGAGGCAGAGACTGACGGATATATGCTGGCAACGTTGGATGAGATTAAAGAGTTTGCGTCACAGGGCATTTTCTTACACTATGACAGTATTAAGCAGGCATTTGAGGTGTAGGAAAAGCATAAGTGCAAAAGAGGGGATGGAACATGAATAAATATTCGCTTCGAATATATGGTTTTGTTTTCATAATTGCAATGGTTTTAGCAGTTGTTTTAGGGACTGTTTTTAATAATACATATTTGAACACACGGGACGGAGCGCAGGTTGAAAAATGGGAGCTGACACCAGAGGAAAGAGAGGATGGCGTCTATTTTACAATTACTCTGCCTAAGGAAGATGTAGCGGGTAAATCGATTGTTTTTCATACCGGACATGTTGCTGCGGAGGTAACCATTGATGGTGAGATGGTATATTCACTGTATGCGGGAAATCCAAAGCTGAATAAGTCTACCGGATACCGTTGGAATTTTATCACACTTACAGCGGAGGATGCAGGCAAGGAGATGTCTGTTCGTATGATACCGGCATATGAAGGTGTTGTCGTTAAGAATGAATTTTATTATGGCGAAGAATTTGATATTGATAAGACAATCTTTGCGGCAAATGCACCGCGTTTTCTATTTGCACTTTTGATTTTAGTCATTGGGGTGATTCTGCTCGTATATTCCTGCTTTATTGAAAAGCGGAATCGGGAAGATGAAGCAATCACTCATTTTGCAATGTTTTCAGTTTTGCTGGCTGTCTGGTCGATGATGGAATCCCCAATCAGTGATTTATTTGGGGTATGGTCGGTGGGGAACATGGTAATTGACCATTATGCATTGATGGTAATGCCCATGTCTTTTGTATTGTTTATCCGTACAGTATTTTCGAATGATAAAAGTCCAATTTGGAAAGTATACATTATTTTTAATATGGCAATTATTGTACTACGTACCATTTTACAGGCGACTGCTTTGTGTGATTTAAAGCAGACACTTTGGATGTCACAGTTTTCCATATTGATTTTTGTGTTAATAGGTTTTGTTATGGGAATAAAAGAAATCCGGACAGGTAAACTTACCAGGCGAATGAAATTGAATCTTGCCTGCTTCTTCCTGATTTTTGCAACCACACTTGTTGAATTGGTTTCTTTTCAGGTGTTTCATGTTAAAGTAATTTCGGGAATGTTAGGATTTTTAATATATATTGTGGTAATGTCTGTAGAAATGATTAAACAGTCCCGCAAAATAGTTGAGCGTGCCAGGGAAGCAGAGATTTATCGTAAAATGGCGTATACCGATGAGTTGACAGGAGCATATAACCGAACGGCATTTCAAAATGATATGGAACATCAGGTGAAGGTGGACGAAGAGACGGGTAAAACAATTGTCAATCCCAATACGATCTTTATGTTTGATTTGAACGATTTGAAAAAATGTAATGATGACTATGGTCATGAAAATGGTGATAAGTATATTAAGATGGTAGCGGAGGTGCTGATTCGTATTATTGGTATTGACGGAAGATGTTATAGAATTGGTGGTGACGAGTTTTGTGTCATTATGCCAAAGATTGGACAAAATGAAATTGATAATAAGCTGATATCGATTCTTAAAGAAGTACAGGAATTAGATAAAAAGGGCTTTGTGGTTCCGGTGAGTGTTGCAGTAGGGTATGCTGTGTTCAATCCGGAATATGACAAAACCTTAGAGGATACAATGAAACGTGCAGATGTTTTGATGTATCAGAATAAGCAGCTTATTAAACAAACCCAAGCTGCTGAAGTAAATTAGAGAAGAATGAGGCGAAGAATATGGATGAAATCATGCTGCAGAGATTGAAAGAAGCAGGAGTAGATGTGGATGGCGTATTTGAACGTTTTATGGGGAATATGTCACTGCTTCGCAAGTTCCTTTTGAAATTTCCGAATGATTCAAATTATAAAGAATTAATAGACGGTTTGAATTCGGGAGAGACAGAGAAAGCATTTCATGCTGCACATGCATTCAGAGGAGTATGTGGCAATCTATCTTTTGTATCCCTGCATCGTGTTGTTGCGGAGATGACAGAATTGTTACGTGTGGGTGATTTGGAGGCTGCAAGGCGGAAAATGCCGGAGGTAGAGAAGGAGTACACGCAGATTGTGACGATGATTAGTAAGCTGTAATCTATGGAGTATAAAGGAAATGAGTAAAAAGCAAAAAACAGGTGAACAGAAAAATCCATTAGAGGTAGAACGTATTGGAAAGCTGATTGTACAATTTGCCATTCCGGCAATTATCAGTATGCTGGTAAGCTCTCTTTACAATATTGTGGATCAGGTTTTTATAGGACGAGGTATAGGCTTGCTTGGAAATGCAGCAACCAATGTCGCATTTCCGGTGTCGATTATCTGTACAGCAACGGCTCTTTTGCTGGGAATTGGTGGAGCCTCCAATTATAATTTGGAATCTGGGGCAGGTAGCAACAAAAGGGCAAGTGAGATTGCAGGAACAGCATTAACATTACTTTTTGTGTCTGGTGTAGTCATTGCGGTAGTGACATTGTGCTTTTTGAATCCGTTGCTTCATCTTTTTGGTGTGACTACACAGGTGCTTCCATATGCACAGGATTATACAAGGATAACAGCATTTGGTATTCCTTTTTTGATTCTTACAACGGGAGGAAATCATTTAATTCGTGCAGACAGAAGTCCAACCTATTCCATGATATGCATGTTGGCAGGTGCGATTCTTAACACAATTTTAGACACGTTATTTATCTTTGGATTTCAGTGGGGAATGAAAGGTGCAGCCTGGGCAACTGTAATCGGTCAGACTGTGTCGGGAATCATGGTCATTGTGTATTTTCTTAAACTAAGAAAGATGGAATTAACTTTCGATATGTTAAGACCACGTATCCGCCATGCAAAAGCGATTGCATCCCTTGGGATTGCATCTTGTATCAATCAGGTTGCCATGGCTGCTGTACAGATTACAATGAATAATACATTGCGGTATTATGGTGGACAATCCGTGTACGGAGCGGATATTCCGCTCGCCTGCGTAGGAATTATTTCTAAAGTGAATATGGTGTTTATGGCGATTTGCATTGGTATTTCACAAGGCTGTCAGCCAATATGGGGATACAATTACGGTGCGAAGCGTTATGACCGGGTACGGCTTACCTATAAGCTGGCATTTGTGATTTGCATGATTGTGGGAGTCGTATTTTTCTTGTGTTTTCAAATTTTTCCGGATTCCATTACCGCAATATTTGGCGATGGAACGCAGGAATACTTCCGGTTTGCAAAGCGCTATTTCCGGATTTTTATGTTTATGACCTTTATAAATGGTATCCAGCCTATGTCTTCCGGTTTTTTTACTTCCATTCGGAAGGCAGTACTTGGTGCGTTGGTATCCCTGACGCGGCAGGTGATTTTTCTACTGCCGTTAATCGTGATTCTGCCACGATTTATGGGGATTGATGGTGTTATGTATGCAGGACCTGTAGCGGACGGAGCAGCAGCGGTAGTTGCCATTGCTTTGGCGGTGAAGGAATTGAAAAAAATGGGAAATCATTATCATAGCAAAAAACAAATGAATTAACGATGGGATAAAGAAATAAAAACCGAAGATACGGACTAAAAGTCATATCTTCGGATTTCGCAGTTTTTGATGCCAAACATGGCAAATTCTTCATTACTCATATCATAGAAGTAGGATTGCATAAAACGTGCAATTCCATTGTGGGCAACTAAGAGGTAGGTGGTGTCATCTGCTTCTTTTTTTATGTCGTCAAGCAGGTTGAAAATGCGCTGTGCCATTTGCAACATGGATTCGCCGCCTTCATAGTGGTCGATAAAGCGGATTTTTGCACTACGGAATTCTTCACCATTTCTTGGTGTGGATTCCCATTTTCCAAAATTTTGTTCCTTGAGACGTGGTTCCATCTCCATTGGAATACCGGTTTCTTCCGAGATATGTCTTGCGGTTTCCGCAGCCCTGATAAGGGGAGAATAAAGGATTTTATCAATCTGATAATCGCCATTTGCAATTTCACGTCCTAAAGAAATGGCCTGTTCATGACCAAGCGGAGTTAATTCAATGTCAGTTGCTCCGCAGATTTTATTTTCTACATTCCAGATGGTTTGACCGTGTCTTGTAAAATAAAAGTGTGCCATAGTTCCTCCTTTTTGGTTTATAATTTGGTTCATCATAACATATTTTTTATATATTTGTATAGTAGGAAAAGGTGTGGTAGAATTACGAAAGAAGAAACAATAGAGTTTGCAGGAATATAGAATATGTAAAATGGAGATGTAAGAATGGAACGGCAGGAGAATCAGCAAACAGAAAAAAACACGTTGAATATGTTGGAGAAGGGGCAGAGTGCCATAGTGACTGCGGTAGGTGGTGAGGGTGAGCTTCGACAGCATTTTCTAGATATGGGATTGATACCGGGAGTAGAGGTAAAGCTTGTGAAATTAGCACCAATGGGAGATCCCATGGAGCTTCAGATTCGAGGGTATGATCTGACATTGCGGTTAGAAGATGCGAAGAAGATTACCATTTCGAAAATTTCGGAAGCATTTTCGGATGAAGCAAAGAAAGAGGAGGGGGAAAAAGCAGGGCACTGTGGAGAAAAAAAGCTGAAACAAGGAAAACAGGCGGAGCGGAAGAAATACACAGAAAAAAAGTCAGGAGAAAAAAAGAAGAAAAAGGAACATCCCGGTTTTGGTGAAGGCGGGCGTTATCATACAAAGGCGGACGAGAATCCTCTTCCGAAGGGGACGGTTATAACGTTTGCGTTAGCCGGTAATCAGAATTGTGGGAAAACCACGTTGTTTAACCAGTTAACCGGTTCAAACCAGCATGTGGGAAATTTCCCGGGTGTTACGGTAGACCGCAAAGATGGTTGTATCAAGGGGCATAACGATACGCTGGTAACAGATTTGCCAGGCATTTATTCTATGTCACCGTATACGAAAGAAGAAATTGTGACGAGAGAGTTTCTGCTTAAGGATAAACCAAAGGGGATTATAAATATTGTAGATGCCTCGAATATCGAGAGAAATCTTTATCTGACCATGCAGCTTATGGAACTGAATGTGCCTATGGTTTTGGCTCTTAATATGATGGATGAAGTCAGGGAAAATGGCGGTTCCATTCTGGTAAATGAAATGGAAGATATGCTTGGAATTCCGGTGGTTCCAATTTCAGCTTCGAAAAATGAGGGGATTCATGAGTTAGTTGACCATGCATTGCATGTAGCGAAATATCAGGAGAGACCGGGACGCTTGGATTTTTGTGATGCAGATGATAAGGGTGGTGCAGTACACCGATGCCTTCATGGAATTATGCATTTGATTGAAGACCATGCAAAAGAGGCAGATATTCCTGTACGGTTTGCTGCCGCAAAATTAGCGGAAGGAGACCATTTGATTCGGACACAGCTTCATTTAAGTAAGAATGAAGAGGAAATGGTGGAGCATATTATTCTTCAAATGGAGGAAGAAGGAGGACTTGACCGGGCTGCGGCAATTGCGGAGATGCGGTTTTCCTTTATCCATAAAATATGTGAGCAGACGGTGGTGCGACCAAAGGAAAGCAAAGAGCATGCAAGAAGTCGTAGAATTGATAAAGTACTGACGGGTAAATATACGGCTATCCCGTCATTTATTCTCATCATGGCAATGGTATTTTTATTAACCTTTAATGTGATTGGTGCGTGGCTTTCTAATATTTTGGATATGGGAATTGGTTGGCTGACAGAAATGGCAGATGCTTTACTTACAAAAGTACATGTAAATGGGGTACTGCATTCTTTGGTAATCGATGGAATTTTTAATGGTGTTGGAAGTGTGTTAAGTTTTTTGCCGATTATTGTGACCTTGTTTTTCTTCCTGTCGCTTTTAGAGGATAGTGGATATATTGCAAGGGTTGCTTTTGTAATGGACAAGCTGCTTCGAAAGATTGGACTTTCCGGTAGAAGTATTGTTCCTATGCTGATTGGATTCGGATGTACTGTGCCGGGAGTAATGGCAAGCCGTACACTGCCTTCAGAGCGGGATCGTAAGATGACGATTTTGCTGACTCCGTTTATGAGCTGTTCTGCAAAACTTCCGATTTATGCCTTTTTTTCAGCAGCCTTTTTTCCGAAGTATGCGGGGTTGGTCATGGTAGCGCTTTATTTTGCAGGAATAGCGATGGGAGTGTTAATGGCAGTTTTGCTGCGGAAGACTTTATTTAAAGGAGAACCGGTTCCATTTGTAATGGAGCTTCCAAACTATCGTCTTCCGGGGGCAAAGAATGTGGGACAGCTTTTATGGGAAAAGGCAAAAGACTTTTTACAGAAGGCATTTACGGTGATTTTTCTTGCTACGATTATTATATGGTTCTTGCAGACCTTTGATATGCATATGAATGTAGTGTCAGATTCAAAAGACAGTCTGCTAGCTATGGCAGCAGGTGTAATCGCTCCGGTATTTCGGCCAATGGGCTTTGGAGACTGGAGAATCTCCACGGCACTGATAACCGGATTTATGGCGAAGGAAAGTGTGGTTTCGACCATATCCATTCTGTTTGGCAGTCAGGAAAGTCTGCTGGCAGTTGTTACACCGCTTGCTGCAGCATCTCTCTTGATTTTCTGTCTTTTGTATACTCCTTGTGTAGCAGCAATCACTTCTATCAAGAGAGAACTTGGTACAAAATGGGCGCTGGCGGTTGCGGTTATGCAGTGTGTGATAGCATGGATTGCAGCATTTTGCGTATATGTGGCAGGTAGTTTTTTGTCTACACTTTTTTAATAGCAGTTCAGTCTTTTTCTGTCGGATTCGCTGTTACTGTACAGACGTTTATCAATACACAGCTTCAGATAACGTGTGTACAGTAACGATTCGTTTTTGATTGGTTGTGTATAGAGTGGAAATATTCTTGACAAATAGATATTCCGGTGATACCATTCTGATATCAAAATAAATTGTGGCAAAAGCCACCCCTTATGAGGAATGGAGGAATTTGTTATGGAAGAGAAAGTGATAACAAAGAAAAACGGTATGCTTGTGTTAATATTGACAACAGTGCTTTATATTGCGGCAATTCCAGGGATTTTCATGGGTATTGCAGCAGATAGTAGTTTACTTGTGGTAATCAGTATTTTATGGTTGTGCATAGGCTGGATACCATATTGTGGACTTCGGGTTATTAAGCCACAGGAGGCATTGGTGCTTACACTGTTTGGTAAGTATGTAGGAACACTGAAAGAGGATGGATTTTATTTTGTAAATCCATTTTGTTCCGCAGTGAATCCGGCAGCTAACACACATTTAAAGCAGAGTGGTGATGTGGATATGTCATCCGTAAAGTTAAGTGCTGCTACAGAAGGTGTAACGGCAAATGTGTCAGTTCCGAATATGAATAAGAAGATATCATTAAAGATTATGACACTATCTAATAACCGCCAAAAGATTAATGACTGTCTTGGTAATCCGGTAGAGATTAGTATTGCAGTGACATGGCGTGTGGTTGATACGGTAAAAGCAGTGTTTGATGTAGACAATTATAAGGAATATTTGTCCCTGCAGTGTGATGCCGCACTTCGTAACATCGTCCGTAATTACCCGTATGATGTAGCACCGAATGTGGATACAACCGGTGATGGGGTTGCAGATGAAGGAAGTCTTAGAGGTTCTAGTGAAATTGTGGCTGAGCGTATTCGCCAGGAAATTCAGCAAAAGGTTGAGAAGGCTGGTCTCGAGATTTTAGAGGCAAGGATTACCTATCTTGCATATGCACCGGAGATTGCAGCAGCAATGTTGCAGCGGCAGCAGGCTTCTGCTATCGTAGATGCAAGAAAAATGATTGTAGATGGTGCTGTTGGTATGGTGGAGATGGCATTAGAACGTCTGAATGAAAAAGATATTGTGAACCTTGATGAAGAACGTAAAGCTGCTATGGTATCGAATCTGCTGGTAGTTCTTTGCGGTAATAAGGATGCACAGCCAGTGGTGAATTCCGGAAGTTTATATTAAACATTATATGGTTTTGAAATGTTACAAAATATGAGGTGGGCAGGTATGGAAAAACATACCTGCCGGAATTTTCTTAGATGCTTGGTAGATTAGGATAATTGGATGGGAAAAGGTGATAGCATGGCAGATAACAATAGTAAAAAGCAAGTTCCACTGCGTCTTTCTGCAAAGCTTTATAATGAGATTGCAGCTTGGGCAGAAGATGATTTTCGGTCTGTAAATGGTCAAATTGAATATTTGCTTACGGAATGTGTCAGACAGAGAAAAAAGAATGGGCATACGGTGCCGTCTGCATCCGATGTACCACCCAACAAGGGGTAAGTCTTAATAATTCAATAAAGACTTTACACCTTGTTTGTAAGTTACTTTGTTCTAATCTTGTAAACTTGCCTGAATATCTTCAATTTCTTTCAGATATTCTTTTTTTAACTTGTCATACTCTTTGTTTTCAAGTAATTCAAGTCTTCTTTCAAGTTCTGTTAATTGCTTTCTAAGTTCATGCTTAAATTGTATATCAGTTGGCATATATTCATCTCTCACTTTCTTCACCGTCCTTCTGTATATGATACTTATATTATAAGGACTTTTTTTTATGGTGTAAAGCTTTTATTGGATTATTGAATTATATACTAATTATATAAAAAGAATATATAAAAATCAATAGATAAATTATGAATATCTTCAATTTCTTAAGGAATATGTATCCAAATACGTTTTAATCTGTTATAATATTTAACGGCAAATTACTTCAGATGATTCGGCATCGCCAAATCCGGTACATTACAGTCAATTTCGAAAGGAGTTGAACACTAATCATGTCTACTATTAATATTTTTCAGATAAGCTTTGAAATATGGGGCTGTATCATAAGCATTATTATATGCATTCTGATGGGGACCATTTCATTTAAAACCAAGGATGTCATTGGAGAAAAATTATGGAGAATGATTCTCATCAATAATTTTCTCCTGGTTAGCGACGCTTTGGCCTACATATACAGGGGTGATATAACACCTCTCGGAATTACAATTACGCGAACAAGTAATTTTTTTCTGTTCGCATTAGAATATATACTCCTTATCACATTTGTCCGTTACGTAAAACACATAACTTCCACCGACGAAAATGAACCAACAGCATGGTGGGAATATCTGGCATTTGCACTACAGGCAGTCGCTTTTGCCGGGCTCATGATTACACAATTCACCGGCCTATATTACTTTTTCGATGATACTAACCACTACCAGCGTGGAAATGGTATATGGTTCAGCTTTACCGCATGTGGAACAGTTATCCTTATATGCTTTTTCAGATTGTGGCTTCATAGAAAAAATCTCAGTAAAAGCGAAAAATCAACATTTTCGCTCTGTATCATGATATTTTTTGTGTGTATTGTAGTACAGTTTATTTTTTACGGATTGTCCCTTATTAATATGGGTATAACAATATCTTTGCTTTTGATGTACATAAGACACTACACAACACAATATGATTTGTATGTAAGCAGCAGCATTGAAGAAGCAATCAGAGATACCGAGGCTCTTTCTGCCTGGAAGTCTGTACCTGATTGCATTATAGACCAAACACAGGAGGCACAATATGAAGCGGACAAAGAATAATCTTATTACCATTATTATTCTGGGTATAGTAGTGGCCTCATTTATGATTGGCGTTATAGCAGTAACAAGTTTCCGAAATGTTACAGATGAAAATAATCAGGAGATTCTTTTGCACTACTGTAAGGAAAATACCCAGACTATGAATAAGCGGTTTTCAGAAGTGGAAACTTTAGTAAACACGTTGTCTGATTATTATTTGGAAGAGTTAGAGACTCCAGATGCATTAAAGGATGAAAAGTTCCTTTTAAGCTATACGGAAGAATCAGGAAAACTCGCCTATTCCATCATACAGAATAATGAATCCATTGTAGCAAGCTATTTAAGGTTTAATCCTGCGATTACAAACCCTACAGCAGGTTTCTTTATAAGCCGCGACGCAAAGTCAAGTACTCCCGTATATAAGGAGATAACAGATTTATCGAAATATGATTCTTCTGATATCCAAAATGTAGGCTGGTATCATATCCCCGTTCAAAAAGGAGAGGCCGTCTGGCTAGAACCCTATGATAATCCTAATAACGGAATATACATGATTTCATATGTAAAACCCCTTTATATCGGAGATACACTGATTGGGGTATTTGGTATTGATCTTGACTACGATACCATCTGTAATGAAGTGGGCAGCATCTCTTTGTATGAAAGCGGATATGCCATACTGATAGATAACAATGGAAAGGTTTTACATTCTGGCAATCACAATCCTGTAATTCCTACAGATGCAGTTAATATGATTATTGACGAAAATGAAGATTATGTCTATTCCTCATACACACAAAGCCAGCAGATTTATACTACAATATCACATAAATTGAGGAATGGCGAATATCTTGTGCTTATCGTCCCGGAACGAGAAATCTACAATACAAGAAATCAAATGATATTCACCATAATTCTGATTGCAATCGCAGTCAGCACGATGGTTATTCTTATACTAACCGGCATGATAAACCGTGTCATGAATGCTACCCGTATTGATAAGCTCACAGGGGCAAAGAACAGAAATGCTTACCTTGAGAAAATTGACAATATTGAGAATTCAATACACTCCAAAAATAATTTTTCATTTGCCATTTTGGTATTCGATATAAACGGTTTAAAATTTGTCAATGACACCATAGGTCACACAGAAGGGGATAAACTTATCATAAATAGCTATAAAGCTATTAAAAGCAAATTCCCAGGTGTTGATGTGTTCCGTATCGGCGGAGATGAATTTGTAATTTTTATTGAAAAGCGTACAGCCGCAATTGCCGAAAAGCTTGTAACAGAGTTTAGAGATACAATGGCTCAAAAATACCATAATTATTGTAAGAATTCTAATGAAGCTACCGTTTCCTGTGGATATGCATTGTACAATTCCGAAACAGACGCAAGCTGCGAAGATACCTTTAAGCGGGCTGACAGAGATATGTATGCTGACAAGGAACGATTTTACGAAGCCAATCCACAGCTGAAGCGGAGATTATAAAATCATCTCGATATATGACCTACAGTAACACATTAAGTAGTATGCAGCTTTTTGATATACAACCAAAATTGTAATTTATTGAGAAATCCGCTATACTAGTGCCAGAGGGCATACCAGCGATTAGTATAGCGGATTTTACGAAGTGAGGCAGGAGAGCATAATGAAAAAACAGATAAATGAGAAGGAAGCGGATGGTGACCGTAACAGCCGTCTTTCTATTGTGATGCAGTATTACTTTAGGAGAATCAAACAGGATGTAATCACGTTGTTAAAGTGGATTTTGTTGGCCATTTTAACCGGTTTTGTCATGGGAGGAGTCAGCAGTTTATTTTCTTTTGTATTGACAAAAGTAACGGAGTTTAGAGAGAGACATCTTTGGATTTTTTTGTTTCTTCCCGTGGCAGGTCTTATTATTGTGTTTCTGTATAAAAAGATTGGAAAGCAGGATGGTGGGGTAAATCAGGTATTTTCCACCATTACGACGAAGGATGATGTGGCATTCCGTTCAGCGCCGTTGATTTTTATTTCCACAGCACTGACCCATTTGGTGGGTGGTTCGGCAGGACGTGAGGGTGCTGCCATTCAGCTGGGTGGAAGTATCGGAAACCAGTTAGGAAGATGGCTTAAGTTAGATGAGCAGGACCGTCATGTTATGGTTATGAGTGGTATGAGTGCGGCTTTTGCGGCTCTTTTTGGGACTCCTATGGCAGCTGCCATCTTTTCTATGGAGGTTGTAAGTGTAGGAGTGATGTATTATACCGCACTGGTGCCATGTGTGATTTCGTCATTGATTGCTGCCAAGTTTGCAGCGGGACTGGGCATTCATCCGGAGGTGTTTCATGTTTCGAAGATTCCACAGCTTACCATGATTTCCGGATTGAAAATGGGAATCATAGCGGTAGGCTGTGCTGTAATCAGTGTGATTTTTTGTGTGGCATTAAAGCAGACAAGCGTAGTGTTTCAAAAAAGACTTAAGAACAAATATGTAAGAGTAATAGTTGCCAGTATAGTAATTATCCTGATTACCTGCTGCCTTCAGACAACAGATTATATGGGTGCCGGAATCGGTGGAATTACGGATGCGATTGAACATGGCAGGGCAAATCCGACGGCATTTTTTTGGAAAATTGTGCTTACAGCCATCACAATGCGGGCAGGCTTTAAAGGTGGAGAAATTGTACCGTCCTTTTTTATAGGAGCAACCTTTGGCTGTTCCATGGGACGTTTATTGGGGCTTTCCCCGTCACTTTGTGCTGCAGCAGGAATGGCGGCAGTATTTTGTGGGGTGACGAATTGTCCGATTACATCAATTCTAATTGCTTTTGAGTTGTTTGGCTTTGAAGGTGTGTCATACTATCTGATAGCGGTATCCATAAGTTATGCAGCTTCCGGATATTACAGTTTGTATAAGGATCAGACCATTGTGTATTCAAAATATAAAGCAAAGTACGTAAACCGTCATACCCGTATGTGATGCTTGGTGAGAAACGGAGAAAGGAAGTATTTATGGGAAATAAAATGTTAGAGGTAAAAGAAGAGATTAAGAAAGCGGTGAAAGGCAAGGATGAGGTAATAGAGAAGGTGCTTGCAGCCATGCTTGCAGGTGGACACATTCTGTTGGAAGATATTCCCGGTGTGGGAAAGACAACCCTGGCTATGGCAATCGCAAAATCAATGGCGTTAAGTTATAAGCGGGTGCAGTTTACACCGGATGTACTGCCGAGTGATATTGTGGGATTTTCTATGTACAATCAGGATACGAAAACCTTTGAATATCAGCAGGGAGCGGTGTATTGTAATCTGTTTTTAGCGGATGAGATTAACCGTACATCACCGAAGACCCAGTCCGCTTTACTAGAGGTTATGGAAGAGGGAAATGTTACGGTGGATGGTGTGACAAGACCGTTACCGGCACCATTTACGGTTATTGCAACGGAGAATCCATTAGGATCATCCGGAACGCAGATGCTTCCGGAATCCCAGCTTGACCGTTTTATGATTTGTCTTTCTATGGGATATCCGGAGCATGAGGCGGCAATTGATATATTAAAGGAGAATGCGAAGAAACCGTTATCCCTGTTGCAGGAGGCCATTTCCGTCGAGGAATTTACTGCATTACGCCAGGAGATAAATGATATGTTTGTTCATGACTCCATTTATGAGTATATCGTAACATTAGTGGAAGTAACCCGAACAAATCCACTGTTTTCCATGGGCGCAAGTCCGAGAGGAAGTATTGCCCTGCTTCGAATGGCAAAGGCAATGGCTGTGTTTAACGGTAGGGATTATGTGACACCGGAGGATATACGCAGTGTGTTTTTTGATGTATTAGGTCACAGGGTAAAACTAAGCACCAAAGCAAGGGCTGAGGGGAAGAATGGTAAAGACGCGCTAATGGAATTGTTTGCAGAGGTTAAGGTGCCTCGTACCTAAGGAGAGAAGCGTATGAGAAGAATCCGCAATATTTTACGATATGTACTGGTAATTGCATTCAATATCTTTATCATGGTAGTGTTTCACAGCTATATCAATTTTGTGCTGTTAGCAGGGCTTATCTGCTTTCCGGTTTACAGCATATGGGGGCTTTATAAAGTAAAGCAGGAGCTGTCATTAGACATTAAGGTACCTTTAGAGCCCATGGGGAAGAAAGACGAGTTTTTGGTTCATTTCAGGCTTGACAATCCCACATGGTTTCCTTTGGTAAATGCAACCATAAAGCTAAGCGTGGCAAATCCATTTTATCAGGAGGAAGGTGTCCATTACCTTAATATGCCGGTTCGTGCAAAAAAGCCTACGGAGGTTATGTATCCGGTGGAAATGGAATGCTGTGGAAGATTTGTAGTCAGGGCAGAGGAAATCCGACTTATGGATTTATCCGGTATCATGGAGGTTACAATTCCGGTGAACAGGGAAGCGGAATGTGTGGTTTTTCCAAAAGGGGAAGAATGTCACCGGGAGGCAGGACAGCTTTATATGAAAGGCGTGTCGGAAGCCATGGAGAGTAAGGAAAAGGGCTTTGATTTTTCGGAAATCAGTGGAATCCGGGAGTATATACCGGGAGATAAGCTACAAAATATTCACTGGAAGCTGTCGGTTAAGAAGGATGAGCTTATGGTAAAGGAGCGGGTCAGTGTTTCCGCCATGCAGTTAAGTGTGTTGGTTGAACTTGCAAATGACGAAGAAATGCGGTTAGAGTCCATCCTGGATTTGGCAGACGGTATGACGAAAGCATTTGTGTCGTTTAATCTTCCATTTACAATCTATTATTATAGTACCAATAAAGGAGAACTGGTGGGTACGTATATTGGCAGCGAGGTGGAGCGTAAAGAGTGGATTTCCACTGTTTTATATGACAGAAGTTATGGGGAAATCGGAAAGGTGGAAGAATTATTTAAACAGGTCGTGTCGCGGGAGGGCAGTTATCTTTACATTGGCTATGCAGATGGTAAAGAAGAGGCAGATGCCGTTTATGGTAATCAGCAGACGGTGGCAGTGCTTAGAGGAAGTTGAATTGCAGCACTGCTATGAAAGCAAACAGCTTTGGAAATAGGGGTTTTGGACATTGTAAGAAGGGGATACAATATGCTATTTGGTAAAAAGAAAAAAAACGAACTGCATAATGGGGATATTTTTCTGGCAAATGGAATTTATCTAAAGAAACCGGACTTTGACAATGGACATGTTGTATGGAATTGTTTTCTGCGTTCCCTCATTGTATTTTTACTGGTATTTGGTTCGGTTGGAGGCTTTTTGTCTGCCTTTGGGATTTCTTATAATATTGGAATGGTAGTGGTGTTTTATCTTCTGCTTTCTGCTTATTTTTCGTTTTTATACGCAGCACCGAAAATGATATACCGTGACTTGGGATATATTCTGTTTTTTGGTGCATTTGTAGGAGCCATCTATATTCTTCGGATTCACGCAAATTCCGGTTTTTATGTGATTGTGAACACGGTTTTACAGCGCGCCCAGAGTTTTTTTGAATTATCCGGTGTAAGAGAATATGAAGTGCAGGTTCATAATGATTATCAGACTGTAGCTGTAGTGGCAATATTTCTTGGAATGGTACTTATTATGATTTTAAATATATGGATGTATTCTACCATGAGTATTGCGTGGACGATTTTGTTTACGATGCCGGTTTTGCTGATTCCTTTGTATATGATGCTGCCGCCGGGACCATTTTATCTGATTGCGTTTTGTGTGGGATATTTGGCGGTCATTGTTTTTAAAGGAAATGGTCATTTTGTGGTTTTTGCATGGGAAAAACCGTTCAGAGTGCGGGGATTAAAAAAGGACAGGGTTTCTTATACACAGGATGCAGGGATTTTTCGGCAGATTTTAATTACCTTTGCAATTCTTTTCTTTGGAATGGTTCTTTTGCTGGAGATGCTTGTTCCATCCGGAAGATTTTCAACTATGTTCAAGGAAGATAAACTGCGGGAAGAGACAAGGGAAATGATTGGAAATTTTATTCTGCTGGGTTTTGAAGGAATGTATAATCATTATTCGTCAACAGGCGGGATGAGTGGCGGTAAGCTTGGCGGTGTATCCAGTGTCCGACCGGATTATCGGACGGATTTAGTTGTATCCTATGCACCATATAGTAATGAAACTGTGTATTTAAAGGCATTTACCGGTGGAGAATATGGTGATAACCAATGGGAGAGTCTTTATGATGCCAGTGGTAACACGGATGACGTGGAGATTTTTGAAGAGGAGAGTCTCAAAAAAGAAGCAGAACACCTGCGGGAAGAGCGTGTGCAGGGAAAGAATCATAGTGCATATGCCATAATGGATGTGGAAAATGTAGGAGCCAGCACGGAATATCTGTATTATCCATATTATACTGTGTTTGATCATTATTCTATATATGAAAATCATAGTCTGCTGCCAACGGCGCAGGGTCTTAAGTTAGAGCAGGAAACATCATATTGTTTCTATCCAAAGGTTGTATGGGAAGATGGTCTTGGGCAGTCGAGACCGGCTGCGATTGATGTTTCACAAGTGGATGCTGTTTTTTTGGATGTACCGGATAAGAATAAGAATGTCATTCAGGCGGAGTGTGAAAAAATTGGTTTAAAGAGTACCATGACAGAAAATGAGATTGCAGACACTGTGAGAGAGTATTTTCAGGAAAATATACCATATACGTTAAAACCGGGAGCAACGCCGGGAAATAAAGATTTTATCAACTATTTTTTGACAAAGAATCGTAAGGGATATTGTGCGCATTTTGCTTCGGCTGCAACATTGATTTTCCGGCAGATGGGGATACCGGCAAGATATGTGGAGGGTTATGTGATTCCTTATGAGACAGCGCTGGCATCTGATATGAATGCGGAAAAAAAGTATGCAGACTATTATAAGGGATATTCTGCGGTGGGTGAATCGGCAGTGCTGGATGTTGAGGTGACGGATGCAATGGCTCATGCATGGGTAGAAATCTATATACAAGGCTTTGGCTGGAAGGTTGTGGAGGTGACTCCGAGCAGCATGGAAACAGAAGAAGATGGTGACTTCTGGTCTGCATTTACTGATTTTTGGAATAACGGTTCCTACAATGGAGGAGAGAATGGGAATGAAAACCGGACGGGTATCGACATAAAGAAGTATTACTGGATGGGATATGTCATTTTTGTGATTGCCTTTGCATTGATTGGATGGAATATGACAAGAATCGGTTTGCAAAAATGGAAGCGTTTTCGAAGATGTCATCAGGCAGACGAGACAGAGGCATTAGTTGCATATTATGCGGATGTGTGCGAGATGATTCGTGTCTGTGATGTATCCTTTGCATACTATAAGAGCCATATGGAACAGCTCATATATATGAAGTCGGAATATCAGGTGGAGATGGATTGTGAAACGTTATGTGAACGGCTGGAACGGATGAGCTTTAGCAGACAGGAGATACCGAAAGACCAGCTTAGTGAAACGGAAGAAATATTAAGAGAAATCAGAAAAGCTATTTGGAAAGGGGCTCGCTGGAGTAAGAAAGTGAAATTATTCCTAAGATAAAAAGATGAGAGTTTAAAGATTGAGGTATAAAATGAAAAAGATATTGCTTTTTGTTTTTTTAATATTAGGAGTTGTTGTATTCCTGCAGTGGCAAAGTGGTTTGGGTATTGGAAGCCGTGTGGCGTTTTGTGAACCCTTTATTGTTAAGACAATGAATCTGCAGGGTAAAAAAGTATCTGTAGAACGAATTCGGGAGTCTGTACTGCTTAAAATGGAGCAGGAGAGAATACAGGAGGAGTTCCTTGATTCCTGTATTGCAAAGATGACAATGGATCAGAAGTTGTCCCAGTTAATGATTCTGACAAATGAGAAGGATATAACGGAACAGAATTTGCGGCAGTTACAACCGGGCGGGATTATATTTTTTGGTGTAGATTTTAAAGGAAAGACGAAGGAAATGGTGTCACAACGGGTGAATACACTGCAGTCCTTTATGAAATATCCGTTGCTTGTTGGCGTGGATGAAGAAGGTGGCGATGTAAGCCGGGTTTCCGGTCTTTTGGATAACGGTATTCCGGTATTTGAATGTGCCAGAGAGCTTGGAAACAAAAAAGACTGGAATGCCGTGAAAGAAGAGACGGTTACAAAGGCAGAACTGTTACAGTTAATGGGCATTAATGTGAATTTTGATCCGGTTGCAGATGTGGTGACGGAAAGGATGGCCTATATGTATATGCGTTCCGCAGGTGGTGATGCCGGGGTTGTGTCTCAATATGTGAAAACTGTGACAGAAACCATGGAAGAGGAGAATATCATCAGCTGCTTAAAGCATTTTCCGGGATACGGCAATAACGGAAATACCCATCGCAGCTATATACAGGATGCGCGTAGTCTGGATAGCTTTAAACAGGTGGATTTTCTTCCCTTTGAAGCAGGTTTGCAGGCAGGGGCGGATATGGTAATGGTATCTCATCTGGTGATGAGTGCTGTGGATAAGGAAAGACCGGCATCGTTGTCCTCAAAGGTACATGAATATTTACGGAACGAGTTTCAGTTTGACGGAGTTGTGATTGCAGATGATTTAAATATGCAGGCGGTACTAAGCCAGATGACGTTAGAAGAGGCATCGGGGGCGGCATTTGCAGCGGGAAATGATATGATTTTTTCGGCAGATTTTCCAGCATCGCTAAAGGGAGCAAAAAAGGCTCTGGCTGAGGGGAGAATTACGGAAGAACAAATCGACCATTCTGTAAAAAGAGTACTGCGGATGAAGATGAAACATAATTTGATTACAATGGATTAGTGTTAATTTTACAGATTGGTCTGAAGCTGTGTATCGAAGAGTAATCTGTGAATTAGGAAGTAATAAGGAGAAGAACATATGGTAGAAGAGAGAAAAGGAAAAGATACATCCGTATCGCAAAGACAGATATATATTTTATCGCTGCTATCGGAGAATCCCAAGGGTTATCAGGCGGAGGAGATAAGACAGCGCCTGCATAACTGGGGGATTGATGTAAGCAGGCGGACAATTACAAGGGACATTGATGAGCTGTCATTAAATTATGGAATTGGGGAAGAGGAACGAGGCGGCAAGACTTATTATTTTGCGGATAAGTATACGCTTAAGAATGTGGATTTTACCATTGAGGACTTGGCATCGCTTGCATTTACAAAGGAAATGTTAAAAGAATACAGTCATTTGCGGATGGGCAGCCATGCAATTTCCTTCATTGATAAGATTGTAGAACAATCAGCATCCCTTAACAAGCTGCAGTTTGACGCATTGGGAAGTCATTTTAAACATGCAGGGATACGGAATGACAGTCGGGATGTGATTAATGCTGATGTGGAAAAAATGATACAAAATGCCATTGATAATCAGAATAAAATAGAGATTGAGTATTACAGCTTCTCTAGTGATGAAAGCACCAGACGCGTAGTGCATCCGTATCAGTTATTATTAATAGACTCCTATCTTTGTGTGGAGGGATATTGTGAGCTTCGAAAGGAAGTGAGACGGTTCCGGTTGTCAAGAATTCAGAAAATGGAAGTGCTGGATGTAAAATTTGATTTGGAGAAAGAGTTGTCAGAATTTGCAAAGAAAAACGAGACATTCCTTAAGCTTTCAGGTGAGAAGGTAGAGGAACTGGTACTTTTATTTACGGGAGAGAGCATTCGTTATGTGAAAGAATATGAAGCGAAACGAAGCAAACGATTAGAGGAAACAGAAAAAGGATTGTATTTTTATGGGGAAACGGCAATCGCACCGGATGTGATACGTTGGATTCGTGGATTTGGACCGGAGGTTCAGGTGATAGAACCGGCATGGCTTGCAAAGCAGCTGTATCAGGAGGCTGAGACGCTGATACGGAGATGACGGTTGTGCAAAATTCATTTGGCAGAAAATAATGTGTGAAACAAAAAAATCACAACCTGTTGGTTGTGATTTTTTAAAACTGGGGTACAAGGATTCGAACCTTGAAATGACGGAGTCAGAGTCCGTTGCCTTACCATTTGGCGATACCCCATTGGTAAGCTTTGTCGCTCACAAGACATTATTATACACATTTCAAAATAAAAATCAAGAGGAAATTTAAAAAAATATAAAAAAAGATACCATTATGGAAAAAGATGGAGTATACTATAACCACGGCTGATAAAAAGGACGGTATTACATTATGTATGAAATGACACGACAGATTACGTATTCCCAGGTGGGAAGTGATTTAAAAACAGATATTGGTATGATTACACATTTTCTTCAGGATTGTGCATTGTTTCATTCGGAATCCATAGGAAAAGGTGTAGATAGTTTGGATGGAACAAAGAAGGCATGGTTTCTGTCTGGCTGGCAGATTGAAGTGCTCCGTTACCCGGAATACAAAGAGAATATTACGGTTCAAACCTGGCCCCATGACTTTAAGGGGCTTTATGGATATCGTAATTTCGATATATTAGATTCTGCAGGAAACAGGATTGTTCAGGCGAATTCTATCTGGATTTTTATGGATGTGGAGAATATGCATCCGGTTAAGGCGACAGAGCAGGATAAGGAAGGCTATGATATTGAGCCGGCACTTCCGATGGAATATGCACCTAGAAAGATTAAGATTTTGGATGAGGAATGCAGGGAAAGCAGGACGATAGAGCCGATTTTGGTAAAACGCTCCTTTATTGATTCAAACCAGCATGTGAATAATGTCAGGTATGTAACAGAATCATTAGACTTTGTGGAGGATGTGGGAAGCATCCGTTCCATTCGGGTTGATTATCGAAAAGCAGCTGTATTAGGGGACATTCTGTATCCGGTTTTATATGATAAAGATGCGACAAGACAGATAGTATTTGAAGATGAGAAAGGACAACCCTACGTTATTGTGGAGGTAATGGTTTAACATGGTAGAGATAGGAAAATGGCAGACATTAAAGGTAATACGAAGTAAGGAATTTGGTGTGTATATGGCACAGGAAGAAGGAGATAAGGATGCGGTATTGCTTCCAAGAAAGCAGGTACCGGAAGGACTGAAGGCTGGTGGCAGCTTAGATGTATTTGTATACTTAGATTCTTCCGACCGTCCCATTGCCACGGTAAATAAGCCTCTGATTACCCTTGGAGAGATTGCCAAGCTTTCTGTGGCAAGTGTGGGAAGCATTGGTGCATTTATGGATTGGGGACTTGAGAAGGATATTCTGCTTCCGTTTAAAGAGATGGTTGGTAAGGTTCGGGAAGGCAATGAATATCTTGTCTATATGTATATGGATAAGAGTAACCGTCCCTGTGTATCCATGAAGCTGTATGAGCATTTAAGGACAGATTCCTCTTTTGAGAAAGGGGATGAAGTGGAAGGTTATGTGTATCAGATAAATGATAATCTGGGGGCTTTTGTGGCAGTGGATAACCTTTATCAGGGCTTGATTCCGAAGCAGGAGATTCATAAAAAGTTGCGTGTCGGGGATGTGCTGACACTTCGTGTATCAAATGTGCGGGAGGATGGCAAGCTTAATTTATCCATGACAAAACCAGCATACCAGCAGATGGATGAAGACAGTGAGATGGTATATCAGGCGATTTTATCCTATGATGGGGTGCTCCCATTTACAGATAAGGCATCTCCGGAGATTATTGAGCGGGAGATGGGGCTTAGTAAGAATGCGTTTAAACGTGCTGTTGGAAGATTGCTAAAGCAGCATCGTATAGAGATTCGGGAAAAATCCATTGCAATTATTGACCGGTAGCAGATAAAGTTGAGTTTAAATTTATCTGTGGGGATTGGTTGATATATAAATAAAGCATAACTGTTCAAGGTGAAACTGGAAAACATTATTTGTTTCGTAACTTTGAACAGTTACAGTAATTATCTTTTAGGAGGATATCAAATTATGAACAAGAATCAGATTAAGACAGACAAAGCACCACAGGCAATTGGACCATATTCACAGGCAATTGAAGTGAATGGAATGGTATATACATCCGGTGTGGTACCGATTGATCCGGCAACCGGTAATGTGGTAGAAGGGGATATTAAAGTTCAGGCAACCCGTGTGTTTGACAGCATGAAGGCTTTGTTAGAGGCAGCAGGTTCATCTTGTGAAGATGTGGTAAAGACAACAGTATTTATCAAGGATATGAATGATTTTGCGGCACTGAATGAGATTTATGCAACCTATTTTACCGGAGTATTTCCAGCTCGTTCCTGCGTAGAAGTTGCCAGACTTCCAAAGGATGTATTAATTGAAATGGAAGCGATTGCACTTAAGAAATAGTGGACTCAATCATATATTAGAACGATGAAAAGCAGTTTATACAGAATGTATAAGCTGTTTTTCTTGTGGTTGACAAAATGATGTTGATGTATTACTGTATTAAATGTGTAATACAATGATAAAGGATAGAAGAAATCAGATGGGAGGATGGCTTTTTTGATACAGGCAGCAAAACTTACAAAGCAATTTGTGCGAACATTAAAAAAGGGGAAAAAAGAGGAGTTTTATGCGGTAGACCATGTGGATTTTTGTGCACAGGAGGGAGAAATTCTTGGTATTTTAGGACCGAACGGCGCAGGAAAGACCACGTTGCTTCGGATGCTGGGAATGCTGATGGAACCCACGGAGGGAGAAGTTTTCATTACAAATGAAGCAGGGGAGCGGATTACCGATAAAGAGATTTTAAAACGCCATATTGGATATCTTTCAGAAAATACAAAGCTTTATGGGCGGTTCAGTGTCAGAGAGATGCTTGGTTTATTTGCAGAACTTTATGGGTTTGGAAAGAAAGAGGCAGAGGAAAGAATCTTTCAGGTTGGTGAGCTTTTGCATATGCAGGAATTTATGGATAACCGGATAGACAAGCTTTCTACCGGGCAGAAGCAGCGGACTTCCATTGCAAGATGTTTAGTTCATGATCCGGATATTTATATTTTTGACGAACCAACCCTTGGGCTTGATATTATAAGCTCGAAGGCGATTATTGATTTCATGAAGCAGGAGCGGGAACGGGGAAAAACGGTACTGTACTCTACTCACTACATGGAAGAAGCAGAATTTCTGTGTGACCGGATTGTGATGATTGATAAGGGTAGCGTGATTGCAGAGGGAACACCAGAGAGTCTCAAAGTGGCGACGGGTACTACAAATTTAAGGGATACTTTCTTTGCGTATATGAAAGGAGATGTGGAGAATGAATTATGCGAGACTTCGGACTTTATATAAAAAGGAGATTTTAGATGTAATCCGGGACAAGAAAACCATTCTTACCATGATTGTTCTTCCGGTAATTTTGTATCCTTTGATTTTTTTTGTAGCTATGCAGATTGTATCTTTTATTACAGAAACACAAAAGGAGCAGAACTATCTGATTGCATATAAGGATGTTGCAAAGGCTGACCGAAATGCCTTAAATGAATGGATAGAGGGAGAAGAGGATGGCCTTGATTATTCTATTAAGGAAGTGGATTCGGATGCACCAGAGCAAGATTTAGAGGAAGAGAATATTGATGCGTATATTACAACCAAGGTGACGGATTCCCAAGTGATTTATGAAATTCACTATTTATCTGCGGTGACAGATTCTTCCAGTGTTTCGAACCTTTTAGAGGAAGAAATTGATGCGCTTGCCAAGCATAGGGCGGAGAAAAATGCAAGGAAAGCAGGACTTGATGTAGAAAAGACTCTGTATCCGGTAAAGACATCCTTTAAAGATTGTTCCAGCAGTGAAAGCTCCATAGGAAGTATTTTAGGAAGTATTATTCCGTTTTTATTGATTACCAGTATACTGATGGGCTCCATGTACCCGGCCATTGATACGACGGCAGGGGAGAAGGAAAGAGGAACGTTAGAGACGCTTCTTACTCTTCCGGTGGGAAATATGGAGCTTATCATGAGTAAATTCCTATCTGTAGCAACGATTACGGTGTTTTCGGTGTTTATCAATGTGCTGTCAATGGGTGGCATTGCTTTATATTTATATCAAACGGTAATCTCGCTGTCGGAACAAGCAGGAGAATTTCATGCCGGTACTTTTGTGCCTGCAATCCTTATTTCCATAGTGTGTGTCATTGCCTTTGCGTTGTTTATGAGTGCGGTGGTTATGTGCATCTGTGCCTTTGCAAAGAGCTTTAAAGAGGCAAATAATTATATTACGCCGCTTACGTTGGTAGTAATGCTGGTAGCATACATTGGATTTATTCCTAATATTGAACTGACAAAGGTGACTGCATTGGTACCGGTGGCAAATATTTGTCTTCTGATGAAGAATTTACTGGTTTTTAAATACAACTTTAATCTGATTTTGATTGTTTTACTTAGTAATATCATATATGCCTTTGTTTCCGTTTGGGTACTATCTAAAATATATAATAGCGAATCTATTTTGTTTGGAGAATCCATGAGTGGAATAAAGTTGTTTGAACGACGAAAGAATATTTCAAAAGGAAGTCTGCCGTCTGTTTCAGAGAGCATGCTGGTTTTGATTGCAGCACTGCTTCTAATGGTTTATGTGGGAGGACTTTCTGCTTTGAAAAATCCGATGATGGGTGTGGTAATTCCACAGATTTTCATTGGAGTGCTGCCGGTGTTAGCGAGCATTTATATCAAGGCAGATGTGAAAAAAGTGTTCCGTGTTAAGGCACCAAAACCAAGACATTTACTGGGAGCTTTCCTTTTATGGCTTGGTGTAGGAAACGGTGCGCTGCTCCTTAGTAATTTGCTAAGTCAACTGTTCCCGAGTGACAGTCAGGTTTTAAATGAGGAATACATGACGATTTTAAAAGGCATTCCTTTTGCCGGTGGTCTTTTTCTGATGGCCTTTTTGCCTGCGGTTTGTGAAGAGTTGATGTTTAGGGGATATGTATTGACGGCGATGAAGCAGAAAATGAAAATCCCTGGAGCAATTTTATTGGTTTCCCTTCTGTTTGGAATCAGTCATTTAAGCCTTATTAAGCTGCTGCCTACGATGCTGCTGGGTATTGCTTTAGCTTATGCTGTGGAGAAGTCGGGAAGTATCTTTTCCTCTGCGCTTATCCATTTTTTGAATAATGGTTTTTCTGTTTTTGTGTTGTATTATGGAACAAAGATTGCGTGGTTGAATGAAGAGAACTTTAGTAATGCAACGGTAATAGGAATGGTAGTGCTGCTGCTTTTGGCAACTCCGCTTGGTGTATTGTGTCTGCAGGAAAAGAAAGTTCAGAATTCTTAAGAATTAAAGGCTTGTTGTTTGATGTGGTTCGCCGTATAATAAGGACAGTAATATCATGTTTTGTAGGAGGATAATGAGATGAAGTTATATTTATGGAAGGCTGCAGAAAGACTTAGGCTGATAGGAATGTTGTTTGCATTTGGGGCGGTACTCCTTTTTTGTAGTCAAGAGGTTATGGCAACAGAGGTGGAAAATCCGGATATGGGGTCGGTTACATATGAACCACCGGGAACAACGAAGGTAGAAGGCTCATATAAGAAGAATAAGATTAAGCTGACCTGGAGCAAAGTGGAAGATGCAGAGTCTTACTATATCTATAAAAAGAATTCGAAGGGGGCATATGAACAGGTTGGACTAACCAGGAAACTTGCTTATACAGATAAGAATGTAAAAAAAGGAAAAACATATACGTATAAGGTGAAGGCTGCTTATGAGGCGGATGACCAGATTATACAGGGGGATTACAGCAAGGTTTGTAAGGTATTTGCAGATGCAGTGAATCCAAAAAAGAAGATGGTTGCCCTGACATTTGATGATGGACCGGGACCATATACAAAAGATATTGTGAAATGTTTAAAGAAGAATGATGGCAGAGCTACTTTTTTTGTTCTGGGAGCAAGCGTAGATAACTATAAAGATGCTATAAAAGAAGCAGATAAGATTGGTTGTGAAATTGGAAATCATAGCTATAATCACAGCAATCTGTCAAAGTTGTCTCAGGAAGAAATAAAATCCCAGATGCAGAAAACAGACAAGAAGGTAAAAAGTATTATTGGAAAGAATACGGATGTAATGAGGGTGCCATTTGGTGAAATGAGTGATAATGTAAAAAATGCAGCAGGAAAGCCGGTTATTCTGTGGTCGATTGATACGTTAGACTGGAAGACGAGAAGTGAAAGTAAAACGATTTCGGCGGTAATGAATAATGTGAAGGATGGAGACATTGTTTTGATGCATGATATTCATGAACCGACCAAGCGGGCAGCGCTTTCTATTATTCCAAAACTTAAAAAGAATGGTTATCAGCTGGTAACTGTGAGTGAATTGGCAAAATATCGTGGCTACAAGATGGAAAATGGCAGGGTTTATCATAATTTTTATAAAAAGAAAAAATAACAATTGAGTTAGGAGAATGAAAATGGCTGTTACGAAAAAAACATTTTCTTTTCAATCTAAATATGATGATTTGACAATACATGGAATTTGTATGATTCCCAAAGAGCCAATAGGGATTTTCCAGATGGTTCATGGAATGTGTGAGCATAAGGAGCGTTTTTTACCATTTATGGAGTGGATGGCGGATAAAGGCTATGTGGCTTTGATGCATGACAACAGAGGACATGGAGAAAGTGTAAAGCAGCCGGAGGATATCGGATATTGTTATGAATCAAAAGAAAAGGGTTATGTAGAGGATATTTATGCGGTAACTCGTTATATTAGGAAGGAATTTCCCAATTTGCCGCTTGTGCTATATGGTCATAGTATGGGCTCGCTTGGGATTCGTTCCTATATAAGGAATCATGATGAGGCAGTTGATGGATTGATTGTTGCGGGATGCCCGGCTTACAATAATGCTGTGAAACCGGCAGGGCTTGTGTTGAAGGTTTTAGGGCTTGTGAAGGGTGAAACATTTCGTTCTCCCTTTTTACAAAATCTGGTGGTGGGACGATTCGAGAAAGCTTTTAAAGAGGAAAAGCGGCAATTTGCTTGGTTATCGGCAAAAAAAGAAGTTGCAGAAAAATTCGAGGCGGATAAATTATGCAATTTTGTGTATACCTTAAATGGAATCATGACGTTATTGAATCTGGAAATCATAACATATACAGGAAAAGGGTTTCAGGTTAGGCGGCCGGAACTTCCGGTGTTGTTTGTTTCGGGAAAGGATGACCCTTGTTATGTGAATGAGAAGAAATGGGATCAGGCAATTGAACGTATGTATCAATTAGGCTATAAGAATGTCAAGCAGATTCGATATGAAGGATTACGGCATGAGATTCATAATGAGGAGGAATATGAAAAGGTTTTTCAGGATATTGAGGCATTTTGTAATCAGGTGGTTCAAGATTCAAAAGGACTCAGCTTTGAGGAATAAAAACTTTTCGCAATAAATTTACAAGATTTATAGCCGTTTACAGCTCTTTTGCGGTAAAATTAATAAAAAAACTTTTCGCAAAGGAGCTGATTCTTGATGACCAAGCAAGAGAAACGAGAAATGA
>JAQXLK010000210.1 GCA_029012085.1 Clostridiales bacterium | reverse complement strand
AAAATTGTTAGAGTGGAAAACAGTGATGTCGATGACTCCTATAATTCTTCTATTGTTTCTAAATCCGGAATGGAATAGTATGGCAATAGTTTTCCTTATTGCGTCCATGCTATGTACGATGACAAATTTGGTACAAGAGTGGAATACAAATATTTTGCTCGATGAAAATGCCACTTTTTTCTATGGTCTTCCAATTAGAAATGAGGATCGGGTAAGAATCCACATGAAAATAGGATTTAAATGTATTGCAACACTCCCGATTATTTTCACTGTTCTGGCGTCAGTCGCAGCGATTTCTCACAAATGCCGTGCTGCAATAGGTGAGATAATATCAAAACTGATAGGTATGCCTGACAGCGGAATAATGACTGTAATTCTTATTTTTATATGGATTTTGATTATCATGGCATTGGCACTTATATTCAGTGGATGGTCTTTTTTTAACAGTATATTTGCAAGCAGATGGAGAGATCCGCTGACTCATAAGACCAGTCGTTTTGCAGGTGGATTATGTCTTGGAACTGAAGCAGTAATACATATAGCAGCCCTTGCTGTTGTACTGCCGTTCAACCATATTAATCCAATTATTGGAAGTGTTATTATTCTGATTATCTGTATTGCTGAGGGATATTTAGCATACAGACTTTCGATTCGCGAGCTTAGAGACATGTACAGTGCATGATCAACGTAAAAAATCTTATATGAAATGAAACTTTTTCATTAGCCGGAATGTCCAACAATTTCACAGTGGAAAAATATGAAAAGGAGCTATCAAAATGAGTGGATTTGACAAAGACAGAATTTACACCAGCAAAAGTCTTCATAAGGAACTGAATGCCGAGCGTGCTCGCCAGGGGAAAAGTCAAATCCCAGTAATTAATCCATGTAAGGGTGGAAGTGCAAATTCTCTTGCACGAAAGGACAAGTCCTGGAGTAGCGTTCCTGATTTTTTTGTGAAATTGTTTAAACAGAGAGGAAGTAGATGAAATGAAAAAAATACTGTTTGGAAATAGTTTAATGCTTTTAGCCCTTATCATTATGGCGATGTGTATTCTGGAGGTAGTAGCAGCCTTTGGTTTTTATATTGCGATATTCATTGCAATAATTGGATTTATAATGTGCATTATGGGCTTTTTCTTTGATGATGATATTAACAAAGGTAATAAAATGTAGCGGTTAAGTATTTCTATTATGGTAAAACAGATGTTTATTAGAGATGTTTTTATTGATTGTGAAAGAATAAGTGAATACAGCTATCTTCGAAATATCGATGCCTTTCGTGGTATAAAGGATATACATTTTCATAAGCCGGTAACCTTTTTTGTCGGAGAAAACGGAAGTGGAAAATCAACCTTGCTGGAAGCAATGGCGATTGCAGATGGGTTTAATCCAGAGGGAGGAACACGGAATTATTCTTTCTCTACATATGATTCCCATTCTGAAATGCATGAAGCGATTCGTTTATCACGTTCAGCAAAGGCTAGATGGGGATACTTTCTCCGCGCAGAAAGCTTTTATAATGTTGCAACTAAGGAAGAAGAATATTCAAAAGGTCCTTGTGGACAACCAATGGAGTTGCACAAAAAATCTCATGGTGAAAGTTTCCTGGCTATGGTTCAGAACACTTTCGAAGGACAGGGATTGTATTTCCTGGATGAGCCGGAAGCTGCATTATCACCGCAGCGTCAGTTGACCCTGCTTTTGGAAATTGACCGATGTCGAAAAGATGGCGCGCAGTTCTTTATAGCAACACATTCGCCAATTTTATTAGGACTTCCGGATGCTGAAATTCTTACGTTTGATGATGGACAAATACATCCATGTGAATATGAAGAAACAGAAAGCTTCCGAATTACAGAATTATTCATTAGGGATAGAGAGTATTTACTGGAAAAACTTTTGAAAGATTAAACCCTTTTTAAATACTAATGTGATAGAATATAGGCAAAGGTTAGGGGGATATTGTTATGGAATATAATTATGAAAAAGAAAAACAGGAAGCAATAGATGCCGGTAATAAAGCACTAAGAAGCCTTAGAAAAGCACAAGAAAATTTAGACAGTGCAAAAGGCTGGGGCATTTTTGATATGCTCGGCGGTGGATTCCTTTCAACTATGGTTAAACACTCGAAGGTGGATCAGGCGAAAGAAAATATGGAGCAGGCAAAGTATGACTTAAGAAATTTCAGCAAAGAACTCAATGATGTGAATATAGCCTGTAATCTGAATATTGAGACAGGAGATTTTCTTTCATTTGCAGACTGGTTCTTTGATGGTTTTATAGTGGACTGGATGATGCAGGACAGAATTAATCAGGCTTCTCAGCAGGTTGAAGAAGCAATACGAAGAGTTGAAGACATACTTAGACAACTATAATTTAGAGGAGAGTGTTATTATGATTACAGTTTTAGCTTACAGAAAATGCAGTACTAGTTTAAAAGCTTTGAAGTGGTTAGATAATTCCGGCGTAGAGTATATTGAGCGCCCGATTAAAGAAGAAAACCCATCATACGATGAACTGAAGGAATGGTATGAGACCAGTGGTCTGCCTCTAAAGAAATTCTTTAATACAAGTGGTAAGCTATATAAAGAAATGCAGCTGAAGGATAAACTGCCTGAAATGACAGATGAAGAACAGTTAAAACTTCTTTCTACAGATGGAATGCTCGTTAAGCGACCTCTGGTGATTGGAGATAATTTTGTTATTACCGGATTTAAAGAAGCTGAATGGGAAGAAAAGTTGAAATAACGTAATGGGAGAAACATATTACTATAATCAGTTAAACAAACAGCAGCAGGCTGTGTACTTTGCAATGCTGAAGGGAATACAGGATGTGCAGGATGAGTTTTTGATTCCACGATGTGAAAAAGAAGAACTATATGAAATATTCTTCCGGATGAGACTGGATCATCCGGAAATTTTCTGGGCAAGTGGCTATAAGTACAAATATTATCCCGACTCACCGAACCTGATTCTTGTTCCTGAGTATCTTTTCAAAAAGAACAAAATAATTGAACATCAGAAAGCTATGGAGTCAAGAGTGGAAAAACTTGTACGTCCTGCACTTTCCATGTCTGAATGGGAAAAAGAAAAATATGTACATGATTTTATTTGCGAAAATATCAGATATGATAAATTAAAAAAGCCATATTCACATGAGATAATTGGGCCGCTGGGACAAGGCGTCGGTGTCTGCGAGGGCATTGCCAAATCAGTGAAAATACTGATGGATGCACTGGGAGTGTGGTGTATGATAGCTATTTGCGGAAACAATCCTGAGAAGGGAATAAAATATCGCCACGCCTGGAATATTGTAAAAATAGGAGGTACTTATTATCACCTGGATGCAACCTTTGACAATACTCTCAGTACAGGAGAGCCTAGTCCGGAAATACGATACGACTACTTTAATTTAGCGGATAAACAGATTTTCAGAGACCATGAGTCTTTGATTGCACCTGCACCCAAATGTACCGACGGAGAACATTTTTTCTACAAAGAAAAGAAATTATCTTTTACTAAGATTGAGGACGTATACAAAAGGTCTTTGCAGGCGGCGAAGAAAGGGAAAACTCTTATTTTCCAATGGCGAGGTGGTTATCTTACCAGAGAAGTACTGGATGAGCTTCTGACTGAAATCAGAAAAGCCGGAAACGAAAGAAATAAGACAGCAAAGGTTCACCTGAACTGGCCACAGGCAGTATTACAGGTAAATTATCAAAATTCAACTAAAGAAGAAAGTCTTCTTATGGATGATGCTACTATTTCCGAGCAAATCAATTCTTAAATTACATTCTGCCCTTGACCCACTGATATGACAGTAGGTGAGGGTAGTTTTTTTATTGGCTAAATTACACAATCAAAGCAAAATGCATCATTTGGTTATAAACTGGTTGGTATTTCTCAAAAGGAATGCATAACTATTCCTAAAATCATAATTTTGGGA
>JAQXLK010000209.1 GCA_029012085.1 Clostridiales bacterium | reverse complement strand
ATGATGTGAAGGAAGTAAAAAATGGCTTTGAGTGTGGTATCGTATTAGAGAACTTCAATGATCTCAAAGAGGATGACCAGATTGAGGCTTATGAGATGGTAGAGGTTCCTAGATAGGAGATATAAATGAAACGAACAAGTATTAAAAATACGCGTATTAACGGAGAGGTTCAAAAAGAGCTTTCCAGAATTATAAATTACGAGATCAAAGATCCAAGAATCCATGCCATGACCAGTGTTACACAGGTCATGGTAACGCCGGATCTTAAAGAGTGCAAGGCTTACATTTCCGTACTTGGTGATGAGCAGGCTCAGGCAGATACTTTAGCAGGACTTAGAAGTGCCACAGGGTTTATCCGGAGAGAGCTTGCCAGAAGCATTAATCTTCGTAATACACCGGAGATTACATTTTATATGGATCAGTCCATTGAATATGCAATTAATATGTCAAAGAAGATTGATGACGTCATGAAGGAACAGGGCAATTCTGCGGAGGATATTCAGGAAGAAGTATGAACGATTTTTTAAGAGAGATTGAACAGGCTGAAAGTATTGTAATATTAGGACATATCCGGCCGGATGGAGATTGTGTAGGCTCTTGTCTTGGAGTATACAATTATGTGTTGGATAATTATCCGGGAAAAAGTGTAGATATTTATTTAGATACCTTTAAGCCGGAATTTATGTTTCTCCGGGGCGCAGATAAGATTTTACATGAGAAACAGGATAAAATATATGACTTGTGTATTTCTCTGGATAGCGGGGATTTGGATCGTCATGCAGAGAATGTAAGTTATTTTTATTCTGCGAAGCGTACGGTTAGTGTAGATCACCATGTAAGCAATCCCGGTTTTGGTGATGTTCAGTTTTTAAAGACGGAATGTTCTGCTACAGCGGAGGCATTATTTACACTTTTTGAAGTGGACAAGATAGGACAGGAATGTGCGGAAGCACTTTATGTAGGAATTGTACACGATACCGGAGTATTTAAGTTCAGTAATACTACAAGACAGACCATGGAGATAGCGGGAATTTTGATTGAAAAAGGGGCTAGAAGCCAGCATGTGATTGATGGAACCTTTTACAAGAAAACCTTTAAGCAGAATAAAATGCTTGCAAAGGCTTTGGATGCTACTTATTTAGAATTAGATGGCAGGATGATTATTTCCTGCCTGACAAAGGACGTATTTGAAGCATATGATGCAACCAATCTGGATACGGATGGAGTTGTAGACGCAATTCGTATTACGGATGGGGTTGAATGTGCGCTTTGGATGTATGAGTATCCGAATACAGGTACTTTCAAATGTTCTCTAAGGTCAAATGAGCTTGTAAATGTAAACGAGATTGCAGGAAAGCTTGGCGGAGGCGGTCATGTAAGAGCTGCAGGCTGCGAGGTGACCGGCGAGAAAAATGAAATTATTGAAAAAATCAAGATGATGGTAGCGGAGCAGCTAGTATAGCGATTTTTGATTGATTGACTAAGTTTGTTTTATGCTGGTACAAAGTATAAATAACATGAAGTGAGGTGGGGATATATGTATAACGGAGTGATAAGTGTATATAAAGAAAAAGGATTTACTTCTTTTGATGTGGTAGCGAAGCTCCGTGGCATATTACACCAGAAAAAAATCGGACATACAGGAACACTGGATCCGGATGCGGAAGGTGTGCTGGTGGTATGTCTTGGCAGTGCAACGAAACTTTGTGAGATACTGACAGATAAGGACAAAAGTTATGAAGCAACTTTGCTGCTTGGAAAAACATCCGATACGGAAGACAGTTCAGGAAAGATTCTTACAGAATGTGAGGTAATGGTTACACCGGAGGAAGTGGAGCGTACCATGCTCTCTTTTGTGGGAGAATATGAACAGATTCCTCCGATGTATTCTGCTATTAAAGTAAATGGTAAAAAGCTTTACGAGCTTGCAAGAGAGGGCAGAGAGATTGAACGGACTCCAAGACCTGTTGTTATTCACAGCATAGATATTTTATCAATTGACCTGCCACGGGTGAAATTCAAGGTAGAATGTGGAAAGGGTACTTATATTCGTAGCCTTTGCCGGGATATTGGTGAAAAACTTGGATGTGGAGGTTTAATGGAGCAATTGGTGCGAAACAGTGTGAATTCCACTGAAACCGGAAAAACGTTTGTTAAGGAAGATGCCCTGACCTTAGATGAGATTGAGCAGCTTGTAAAAAGTGGCAGCATAGAAGAAAAAATTCTTTCCATTGATTCCATGTTTCCTGGTCTTCCACGTGTTAAAGTTCAGGCGGAGGGAATCAAGAAGCTTGCAAATGGAAATATAATAAAAACGAGAGACTTGTGTATGTTGGATTCTTCTGATAGGAAAGACTTAAAACAATATGAGCAGGATGGCATGCAATGTCTTGTATATGATGAGAAAAACAAATTTACGGCTATTTATCAGTACAATGGTAAATTACATGCATGGAAGGCGGAAAAAATGTTTCTCTCATAATAACTACAGCTGGAAAAGGACAGAAAATGTTATACTTAAATAATGAAAAGGCAAAACAATTTCATACGGTAGGAACGGCAGTTGCCCTTGGAAAATTCGATGGAATACATTTAGGGCATCAGCTGCTGATTGATGGACTGCTGGAAGAAAAAAAGAAGGGGAATCAGGCATTGGTTTTTACCTTCGGAAGTGCACCGGGAAATGTGCTGCATGGCGGTACAAAGAAAAGTATATATACATCTTTGGAAAAAGCATTTTATTTTGAAGAACTTGGTGTGGATATTTTGCTGGAATACCCTTTTACAAAAGAATTTGCGGCTATTTCTCCGGAAGAATTTATTGAGGAATGTCTTGTGAAACAGTTAGGCGTCCGGGCAATATATGTAGGTGAAGATTTCCGGTTTGGAAAAGGAAGAAGTGGTAACGTTTCATTGTTGAAGGCTTTTGGTGAACAGTATCATTTTGATGTTCATGCACTTCCAAAGAAAACCAAACACGGAAAAGTCATTAGTTCCACAGCGATTCGTGATTTGTTAGAATCTCATTTTCATGCAGCAAATGATATGCTTGGCAATCCATATTTTGTATATGGAGAGGTGGTACATGGAAAGCACTTAGGGCATACAATCGGTTTTCCTACTATAAATCAAAGCATACCGGATCAAAAACTTCTACCTGCAAATGGTGTATATGCAAGCCGTGTTTGGATTGATGGAAAATATTATAATGGAATTAGTAATTTAGGTAAGAAACCGACCATCGATGGTAAGCACCAGGTTGGTCTGGAAACTTATATATTAGATTTTGATGGTAATCTTTACGGGAAAATGGTAAAGACAGAATTATTGTTTTTTATTCGACCGGAAGAAAAATTTGCCAGTGTAGAAGCATTGAAAGAGCAGATACAGATTGATGTATCAATGAGAAAATTAATGTAAGGTATATACCTCTGTGGAGGAAAAAGAGATGCGAATGAATCATTTAAAAAAGTCTATATTATTTTTGGTATTTGGAATAACAGTTTTCTTTTGTGGAATAGGAGTAGGAACAACATCCTATGCATATACGGAAGAAGAAAAAGCAGCAGCAAAAGCATGGCTTTCTGCACATGGATATTCACCGGATGCAGGTGGTGCCGGTCAGGCATATCAGGACTATTTAGATGGAAAATTTGATGAAGAATTAGGTATTACATCAGAGGAGGCATCGACGCAGACAACGGAAGAAGAGTCGGCAACGAGTACGGAAAGCGCCAAGAAGAAAGATACGGAAGGCAAGAATGAACAGGAAAAGAATGAACAGGGAAATAATGAAGCAGATTCCACTGCTGCATCGGAGAATAAAGTAGAAGCTCAGAATACGGAAGATTCCGAGAATGCCTCTACAGAGGAAGGACAGTCTGTATCATCGGAGAATACGGAAGAACAGAAAGTAGATGAGAAACAGGACGTTCCGGAAGAAGAGTCAAAAGAACCGGAAAAGAAACAGCAGATTACACTTTATCAGAAAGAAAAAAAGGATACATATTTGGAAGCAGTTATGGTTGTTCTTTTTTCTATTGTACTTTTAGTGGTAATTAAGGGCATTTTAATGTTAATAAAATAGTTATGTTAACAAAAAAAGCATCTGTCAAGAAAAAAAGGTTGACAAGGTGCTTTTTCTTTTGTATACTAGTCAAGGTTGATGTAAAGTGAATTTGCTTTACAAGCAAAAAGGAAGTGTGGAATACGTGGAAAAGATTGTCAGACAGGCGTTATTATATGACTTTTATGGTGAGCTTTTAACAGAGCATCAAAAGTCCATCTATTCCGATATTATATTGAATGATTTGTCTTATTCGGAAGTGGCGAGAGATGAAGGCATTAGTCGCCAGGGTGTATTTGATTTAGTAAAGCGTTGTGATAAGATTTTAGAAGATTATGAGAGTAAGCTTCAGTTAGTTGAGAAGTTTTTGGATACAAAGCAGCATGTTAGTCGGATTCATGAGCTTGCAACAGAGCTTAAGGCAATGACTGACAGACCGGAATTGCAGGAGAAGATGAATGAGATTGAGTCAATCTCCAAAGCAATTTATGAGAGTTATTAAGGAGTAAAGTATGGCATTTGATAGTTTAGCTGACAAAATGCAAAATGTTTTTAAAAAATTGCGAAGCAAGGGTGCACTTACCGAAGCCGATGTGAAGGAGGCTATGAAAGAGGTAAAGCGGGCTTTGTTAGAAGCCGATGTAAACTTTAAGGTGGTAAAGCAGTTTATCAACTCGGTCAGTGAAAGAGCCATTGGTGAAGATGTACTAAAAGGGCTGAATCCTGGTCAGATGGTTATAAAGATTGTTAAAGAAGAGATGGATAAGCTGATGGGCTCTGA
>JAQXLK010000208.1 GCA_029012085.1 Clostridiales bacterium | reverse complement strand
ATCTTCATGAAATACATACTGTGTCGGGTTAATCTGGTCATAGCAGATTAATTCTTCTGTCTGCCATATATATCCCATCTTATAATCATCCCGCGAATTCAGTACCTTAGATAATATGTACAGAAAATTGATGTAAAACTTCGTTCCACTCTGCTTTGAATACGCCACAAGATGAGATACATCGATTCGTGCAGTCATTGATGTTGAACATTTGCAATCTTCCGTAAAATGCCGGTAGACACCTGCGCGATAATATTTTGTTTTGTCGATTACTTTATAATTCATTGTTTTTCCTTTCTATGATAAATCAGGACACGAAAAATTTCCTACTTCTTCAATGTTCTAGTTATTACAATCTTTTATCCTTAATATAAATTCTATCGGTCCAGCATCTTTTGCATCACTGAAAAACTCAAAAATTTCTTCTCCCCATCCAGGATTGTTTGCATACCATTGTTGTGCAAATTTTGATATATAAAGAACCGTCCCTAGTGATAAGTATATCATATTATTAAGTATTTTTGATAGATTGAATTATGCTAACTTGTATGCTATAATAACTAATATGATTAGCTAAACAAAAGAAAGGAGTAGTTTGATGAAAGCTGGATTAGATAAAGAGAAAATTATTGAAATGGCGGCTAAGATAGCAGACGAAAAAGGTGTTACAAATGTTACTTTGAAAGTGTTAGCGACAGAATTGGGAGTAAAGTCGCCTTCATTATACAAACATTTTAGCGGCGGTCTTGACGAATTGAACAAAGAAGTGAGTTTGTATGGCTGGCGTTCTTTGGAAACAGAAATTACAAAAGCCGCCATAGGTAAAGCAAAAGACGATGCAATTATAGCAATCTGCCATGTCTATCGAAATTTTGTTGCTGAACACAAAGGATTATTTGAAGCAATGCAATGGTACAATATGTATCAATCGGAGGAACATTTGCAGGCAACCCAGGGAACGGTGTCCATACTGTTCCAGGTGCTTGAAGCCTATGGATTGACTGAGAAACAAAAGGTACATATCGTCCGTATGCTCAGAGGTTTTCTCCAAGGATTTACTACCATTGAGAGCCACGGAGGATATGGAAATCCTACACCGTTGAATGATACCTTTGATTTTGCAATAAAAACGATATTGAATGGTATTCGTGATTTACAGGGAGGAAAAGTACAATGAAACAATTACTGAAAAATATAAGCCCATTTAATAACCGAACCGAAATGCCGACAGCATTATTTGTTATAAAGAAATTTCTCGCATTTTGGGTATGTTACATAGCAGGACTGTTTATTGCCGAGGGAATTGTGATACTCTTACATTTTGCGTGTGGTAAGAATATGCTGGTAGGTGACGTGTTTGATGCACAGACCATAACACTTATTACATATTATGGTTATATTGTTATATCGGGTGTGGCATTACTTTATTGGAAACTGATTGAGAAAAAAAACCTGTCGGAGATGGGATTGACAAAGCGCTTTGGAAATTATTTTATCGGTGCTTTTGTAGGTGTTATTTTACTTGCCTTGTCTGTGGCTGCAATCGTTTTGACAGGCAATATGGAATATCATGGAATTTTTGAAAATGTCGATGTTCTTATGATTCTTCTCTTATTCGGCGGCTTTATCATCCAGGGTGCAACAGAAGAAATCCTCTGCCGGGGAATTGTGTTGCACGCTCTAAAAGAAAAGACTTCCGTCTGGATTGCAATAGCGGTTAGCACGGTTCTGTTCATTATGCCCCATTGGTCATCTTTATTTGACGGTGGTACAGTTTATGGGGTGATTGGTGTTGCAAACCTTGTCTTGATTTCCATCATCTTTTCGCTTCTGACAATCCGTTTTCAGAGTATTTGGGCGGCTTGCGGCTTGCATTCTTTCTGGAATGCCATTCTGTATAGTGTCCTTGGATTGAATCTAAGCGGAAAGGATGAAACGGTTACGGCTATTTTTAATATGCAGTCCGTAGGTAAAAATATATGGAACGGCGGCGAATATGGTATTGAAGCAAGTGTGATTACGGCTGTTGTATTAGCAGTTGCTGCTGCATTGATTTGGTATATGAACCGAAAGCGAGAAAATATTGAATAATCAGCTTTTATTTGGACAGATTGCTGTAAGCTGATGTTTTGTCACATGGGTGCATTTATCAAAGCTGCATTTGGAAATACAAAAGACATGGATGCGTTGTTGGACCGGATTTTTTATGACTACAATGATAACAGCAAAAGCAATTCGCAATAGAATCATGTCAATTCACCACAAAAATAACCTTTTTTTGATGCCAGATGATAGTTTGTATTTAAAATAATAAGGAGTAGAAAGGCTATGAAAATAGTAAAAAAAGTTTTGAAAACAATCGGAAAAGTATTGTTGGGTGTTTTGGTGGTGGCGGTTGTATTTGTCATTGGAGTAACTATTGTCCATGCATTGACTACAATGGGGGAAAAGGGTGAGTTGGCGGATGCCGGTTATATCAATACGGTAACTGTGAATGGCAAGGACTTGAACTACAATGCTTATGGAAACATAGACGGGGAGCATGTGATTGTCACAATCAGCGGCTTGGGTGTGAATGATTATGGTGTGATGTCTCATTATGTAACAGATTCCCTAAGCGAGGATAATTATATTGTCAATATTGATAGGGAGGGTTACGGGTTCAGCGAAGATTCCCTGGAAGATCAGACCGTGGAACACATTGTTGATACCTATAGATCGGCCCTGAAAGAAATTGGCGTGGAGGGTCCATACGTTTTGCTCCCTCATTCCATCGGAGGTATTTATGCAACCTATTGGGAATGTACATATCCGGAGGAGATAGAGGGAATCGTATTTCTGGACACAACAGAAATAACAGAGGATGCGTTTTTTGAAGATATGGATATTACTTGTTCCGATTATATTTTGGCAGGTCTGTCCAAAACAGGTCTTCAAAGATTCGTATATGACAGCATATATATAGGTCCTCCTGCATGGGTGGAAGAACCGGAGATTTCGTATACCAGAGCTTTGTACACTCACGGTGGTGGTTCTTTTGCATCGGTATCAGAAACGAAACTGGCAAATGAGAATCTGAAGTTTGTTTATGAAATGTTTACAGAGACCGATATACCTAAGGTAATGATCAATGCCAGTTCTTCTTTTGAGACAGAGGAAGATTTTGTGGAATACATAGAATATGTGAACGCATTGCTTACTGCGCAGGGAAAGGAAGAATATTTTGACCTTTCTGACGATGCAAAAACCGCAGAGGTAGCACAGCGATATATTGAAAGCGGCGCTCAGTGGTGTGAGGAACAGACCATGCCTTACGTTGAGGCTCTGGGGAATTGCCAATATGTGGGCATACCGGGGGATCACTTGATTTATCAGCAGAAGCCGGATGAAGTGGCAGCGGCAGTGGAGAAGTTTTTGAAAACGCTGGAATAAAGCATTAAATAGAATTTGTGGAGGTAATAACAATGATAACGCATAAAAGTGTTGTAATAATAAAAAATACCACCTTAAAATGTTGATAAAAAAATATGGATATAATATACTTGGGGGAAAAGTCCTTCGTGTAGAAGAGGAAAGATGTGGTGGACGGATTGAAGATTGCAGTTTGTGATGATGAAAAAATATTTTGTGATAAGATTATACAGGAAATGTATAATTTTTTTGGAAAGCTGGACCTTACGTGTGCAGCTTTTTACGATGGGGAAAAACTTATTACTGCATACGAAAGTGGCATACACTTCGATGCAGTATTTTTAGATATTGAGATGCCAATAAAAGATGGTATGGAAACAGCCAAGGCACTCAGAAACAAGGGGTTTGAGGCACCCATAATTTTTCTTACAAGTCATACGGAAATGGCGATGGATGGATATGAAGTATCTGCATTTCGTTTTCTTTCAAAACCCATTCAGGAAGACAAATTACAAAAAACCCTTAAGGATTTAAAGAGAGAACTGCGGGAAAAGAAACGCCTGATGATACGGTATGAGGGAGAGGAAGTTGTTATTTTTGTAGATGATATCCTTTATGTTGAGGCCATGAATAATCAGGTATCGCTTGTTACTGTTGGTGGTGAATACACAGTAAGGAAGAAAATTTCGGATATGGAGCATGAACTGAAAGAAATTTCAGATTGTTTTGTGAGGATTCACAGGGGATATATAGTAAATCTTGTTCATGTAAAAAAGCACCATGGAAATGAAATATTTATCATGGGAGATCATGTCCTGCCATTAAGCAGAAGCCTGGTCAATGATTTTAAAAAGCAGCTGTTTCAATACGTCAGAAACAGTGCAAGATAGGAGCAGTGTATGGCAAGAGAATTAGCAATTCGAATAGTATTGTTTTTGCTGGATGGGGCTTTTGGGGTCTGCGGGTGTTCGTGGCTCCTTACAAAATTTTACGGATATCCGTGTAAGCCATCGAAAAATCGGAAATTGGTATTTGTTGCAGTAATTGTTATCTATGATATATTAAGTGTTCTGGATGTGTCAGTAATAAATGGAATTGCCGGAAGTGCAATATTTGGATTCATGCTGTTGTTTAATTTGGTTTACTGGATGTTTTACCTTCGTGAACCAAGTAAGATCAAAAAGATTCTGACAATATTTTTTGCTGTTGAGCTTAGTTCTTCTGTGCTTGGTTTGATTCATTGTGTCGGTTCAACTTTTACATGGATTACATATGACAGTGTTATGGTATCCGTGGTCAGAACATATCTGCAGATAATCGCTGCAATGGGGGCGATTTGGCTTCTGTCCTGGTTTTCATCAAGAAAACGGAAGGAACCGATGCGTTTTTCCCTGGCAGTTTCTACTTATATTATGTGTGTGCTTCTGAATATGGTGCTGGGATTTTTCGATATGGATGGATATGTAGATGTGGGAGGATATGTAGAGGTTCAGCCAATCACGAAACTCCGGCAGCTTTTAGAAGAAGGAAACACGGATGAGACAATGGCAAGAGTAGTTCTTCTGATTGTACTCATTGTGGTGTTGATGTTTCTTGATATGGTAATCAGAGAGTCTGAGGCATATTATTTTCAAAAAAAGAATGCAGTAAGTGAATATTATCTGGAGACACAGAAAAGTCATTACGAAAGCCTGATGGAATCAAACCGGGAAATCCGCAAGGTGAAGCATGATATGAAAAATCATATCTACTGTATGCAGGAACTATATCATAAACAAAGATATGGTGAGCTGGGAGAGTATCTGAACCAACTGGGTGATCACCTGGGACATGCGGACACAAGCGTCCATGTGGGAAATGAAATTGCAGATGCGATTATTTCGGAGAAGATGACTCAGGCGGAAAAGCAAGGCATTGTGTTTCAAGTGGATGGAGATATGTCCGGTGTGAAAATGTCTGCACTTGATGTATGTACGATTTTTGCAAATATGCTTGATAATGCTTTGGAAGCAGTGGAAACACTTTCGGGTGACAATCGAAAAATCACACTGGATATTCGGAAAAATCAAAACTTTTTATTGATTATCGAAAGGAATACCCTTGGACATAAGGTGGAAATACACGACAGCATGATTGCAACGACAAAAAGGGATAAGGAAAATCATGGATTTGGCATCATTAATATGAAAGAGACAGTTGGAAAATATGATGGCGAATTTCAGATTAATGTAGTAGAAGGAGAGAACAATCATGATGTATTTCAAATGGAGATTGTGATTCCGCTATAGTCTGAGGGTACAATGCAGCAAACAGGTAGGAGGAACATACGGAAACCATGGCTGGGATGAGCGTTGCGGTATATGATGGGAACGGCATAATTTACAAAAATGTTTTTGGATATGCAGACAAGGAAAACAATATTAAGGTGGATGATCAGACTGTGTATGACTGGGGTTCTACCAGCAAACTGCTCATATGGATTAGTGTGATGCAGCTTGTGGAGCAAGGCAAGCTGAATCTACAGGAAGATATAAGAAATTATCTTCCGGAAGGTTTCCTGAAAAATCTGAGCTACGATAAAGCAATTACAATGCTTGACCTTATGAACCATCAAGCAGGATTTCAAGAAACATTTTTTACTCAGACAGCAGACGCAAGTAAAGTGGGAAGCCTGGAAGAAGCCTTGGAAAATTAAGATTTTCTTTAGATTTCATGAAGCGTATTTTTATGAACATATTATATTCTAAGGTCAGAAAGGAGATTTGCGTATGAAAGATATTATTTTGCAAACGGACAATCTGACCAAAAAGTATGGTGAATTTACTGCACTTGACCATGTCAGTGTCAGATTAGAAAAGAAGCACATTTATGGATTTATCGGAGAAAATGGAGCAGGAAAAAGTACCTTCATGAAAGTGATTACAGGATTAAGTTATCCGATGGAGGGCACCTATTCCATTATGGGAAAAGATACGGCTACTGAAAGAGATAACATGCGAAAATATATTGGCAGTATGATTGAAGAACCCGCACTTTATCCCGGTTATAGTATCCTTCAAAATCTGGAACTACAGAGAATTTTAGTGGGTAATCCTGATAAAACCGTCTGCCCAAAGGTGTTGGATATGGTTGAATTATCAGAGGTGAAGCACAAAAAAGTGCGCACATTGTCCATGGGGATGAAACAACGGCTAAGTATTGCAATGGCGTTAATCGGCAATCCCCAGTTGCTGATTTTGGACGAGCCTATCAATGGACTGGATCCGAAAAATATTGTGGCACTGCGTAGTTTGCTGCAAAAGCTGAATGAAGAAAAAAACATTACGATATTTATATCCAGTCATATTTTAAGTGAGCTTTACCTGCTTGCTACGGATTACATTTTTATACACAAGGGTAAGATCATTGAAGTATTAACACATGAAGAATTAGAGGCAAAATGTAGACAATACATATGTATTAAGACGGACACTGTACCTATGGCACTTACGGTTTTGGATAAAACCCTGAGCAATCCGGAGTATAAAGTTGTATCAGACAATACGATTCATTTATATTCCGATTTGAATAGCATGGAAACAATAGCCAGAACCTTCATGCAGAATGGAATCGTTGTAACGGAATTGTCTGTGATGGAACAGACTTTGGAAGACTATTTTATGACCATTACAGGAGGTGTCAGTCAT
>JAQXLK010000207.1 GCA_029012085.1 Clostridiales bacterium | reverse complement strand
ATTTCTTATCTTCTCCAACCCACAGCTTCAGAATCGAAAAAAAATAAGCGCAAGCGAGCCCGTTTGGAAACAATTTTTTCGAATCTGAAGCGTCCGCCTTAACAGACTATAGAGAGTAACAATATACCTCACAAATTTGTGTATTCATACATTTTAAAGAAAATCAATTAATGCAGTTTAATTCTTGAAACTGTGAATTGGTGCCGGAATCCGTCCGCCACGATTAATAAATGCATCACAGCTATAATTATTCACCTTCATAATCGGTGCGTATCCAAGAAGTCCGCCAAATTCAAGGGTCTCACCTTCTTTTTTGCCGACAGCAGGAATAATACGTACCGCAGTTGTCTTCTGGTTTACCATACCGATTGCCATCTCATCAGCAATGATACCGGAAATCGTAGTTGCCTTTGTATCACCAGGAATTGCAATCATATCAAGTCCAACAGAGCAGACACAGGTCATTGCCTCAAGCTTCTCTAACGTAAGGGCACCACAGCTTGCAGCATCAATCATTCTCTGATCCTCAGAAACCGGAATAAATGCACCGGAAAGTCCGCCAACATAAGAGGATGCCATAACACCACCCTTCTTTACCTGGTCATTTAATAAGGCAAGGGCTGCAGTTGTACCAGGGGCACCAGCATACTCTAAACCAATCTCTTCTAAAATCTCACCAACACTGTCTCCAACAGCAGGGGTTGGTGCTAAGGATAAATCAATGATACCGAATGGAACACCAAGACGTTTGGAAGCTTCTTTTGCAACAAGCTGTCCTACACGTGTTACCTTAAATGCAGTCTTTTTAATGGTCTCACAAAGTACTTCAAAATTCTCACCACGAACCTGTTCTAATGCTCTCTTAACGACACCAGGTCCGGATACACCTACATTAATGATGCGGTCTGCTTCGGTGACACCATGAAAAGCACCAGCCATAAACGGGTTATCATCCGGCGCATTACAAAATACGACAAACTTTGCCGGTCCGATACAGTCTCTGTCAGCAGTAAGCTCTGCACTTTCCTTCACAATCTCTCCAATTAATTTTACAGCATCCATGTTAAGTCCGGTCTTGGTAGATCCTACATTTACACTACTACAGACAAAATCAGTTTCAGCTAATGCTTTTGGAATGGAACGTATTAACAGCTCATCATACTTGGTCATCCCTTTTGAAACCAAAGCAGAATAGCCACCAATAAAATTAACACCCAATGTTTTTGCTGCCTCATCAATCCGTTTTGCAATCTCTACATAGTCATCGCTTGACTTACAGCAGGAGCTTCCAATCATGGCAATCGGAGTCAGTGAAATTCGCTTATTTACAATCGGAATACCAAATTCCATCTCCAATTCTTTACCGACCTTTACCAAATCCTTTGCAGATGTGGTAATCTTCTCATATACCTTATCACAAGTCTCTTTCAAATCTGTAGACATGCAGTCCAAAAGAGAAATTCCCATGGTAATGGTACGCACATCTAAGTTATCCTCATGAATCATGTTATTTGTTTCAATAACTTCATTAATATTAATCATAGTTAAAACCTCGTAGCTTTCCTAATTCTATTCTTTAAATTACAGTCTGTGCATCATATCGAAAATCTCTTCCTGCTGTAAAGTGATGGTAACTCCAATCTCATCACCAATCTGTTTAAGCTCTGAGGCAATCGTTGCAAAATCCTTATGAGAATCCTGGATATTTACCACCATAATCATATTAAACCAATCCTGCACGATAGTCTGAGCGATATCCAAAATATTAATCTGGTTGCCTGCAAGATACTTACAAACATTAAAAATGATACCTACTTTATCTTTGCCTACTACTGAAATAACTGTTTTCTTCATGTTTTCGTCCTCTCTTTATATGTATATATTAAGACGTTTTGTGAAACGTCTAACCTGCAAAATAGTTATCAGATATTCTATGCCTATTATCAGCACTCAATCAATACGGAACATTCGCTTCTGCATGCCACTGATAAATTAAAATCACGGCAGTCATTACTATATGGATTCCCTAACAGTTCTGCCTTTACCGCCTCAAGGGCAAGCTCCGGATAATTATTCTCCTTGCTTAAATGTCCAAGATAAATGCCTTTAATATGGTCATTTAAAAGTTCTCTTACGAGCTGCCCACCACGTTCATTGGATAAATGTCCGCGTTTTCCAAGAATTCTTTGTTTTAGTGGATAAGGATAAGGTCCAACCTCTAACATACGGATGTCATGATTTGCCTCAATTAGCATAGCATCGGAACCGGATAAGGAATCTACAATATGTTCATCGTAATCACCCAAATCTGTTGCAATCGAAACTTTTTTGTTACCGTCAGTTACCGTATAACAGACAGGATCTGCTGCATCATGCCAGGTACTGATTGGTTTTACCCATAAGTCCTCAATGAGAAAGCTTTCCTCTGGTTCAATTCCATGAAATAGAGAAAAATCAACCTTTCCAAGATTACTGTAATGGCTTACTACTTCTAATGTTTTGTTCGTTCCATACACCGGAATACCATATTTTCTTAGAAGGACACCAAGACCTGCAATATGGTCCGTATGTTCATGTGTAATAAGAATTGCATCTACATCTTCCGGTTTTAAATCGATTTTATTAAGCGCCTCGGTAATTTTTTTTGCACTCATCCCAACATCTACCAAAATATGTGTATTGTCGGAACCAACATATATGGAATTACCACTGCTACCGCTATATAAACTGCAAAGTCGCATGATTATCTCCTGTATTTCATCCTTTTTGTATATCAAACGCACCTATTATAGCATACTTTGTCAAAATCTCAAAGAATTTTATACAATATTATAATATTATCGAAAATATCCATTCAGACGAGGTTCTACCTTATGTTCTAAAAAAACACGGATGCTCTGTGGCAGTTTGTCCGTTAAATCAATCTTGGTACCTGCCAAAACGGTTTCACCATATAATACCTGTTCAATAATCCCACGCATATCCGGATATTCCATGCACTCTATTCCTATACGCTCCTCTAATAAAAAGAGTTTAATAATACGACTAAAACCAGAATCTGGAAATACAATTTCTATAAATACCACATCATGTCCATCTTCATCCACTGCAGAATATGATTTTACTGCAATGATTTTTTCTTCCTCACCAATTTTTATTTTTTGATGAAAATATTCATTCAAGCCAGCTTCCATTATTATTTTCTCTTGAATTCCACTGCTGTCTTTTTTCATTTTTTCCTTATGAAAGCAAAGTTTCAGTTTTTGCTCTGACAACCAAAACGAAATATCCGTTACATGAAATGGAGGACACTGATACATTCCCTGCAGCATATACGGAAAAAGTTTAAATGTTGCCTGATCCACATGAAGCTTTTTTTCTTCAAAAGTATTCAGCAGTTCCAAAAGTCTTGCTGTATGTGCTGCATGCTGTTTTTTTTGTACAAACCGATAGGCGGAAAATGGTATTTTATTAGAGTATTGCATTAGTGATAACCCCTGTTCAAAGGCATCTGCCTGCTGCATCAAACACATATAGGCTACTTTTTCCTGCAATGTTTTTGCAGGTCGATAAAGACTTTCGTCTGTCATAAAGGTAATGATTTTAGAAACAAGGGCTGAGTCTGGAAACAGTTTATCATTATGGGCATTGGTTGCAACAATAAGCTTGTGTTTTTCATCAATGACAACATGCTGACCATACATTCCGCTTAACATATATAATCCATGTGGCAAATGCCAAAGCTGATACCCATATCCGGTAGATAAAGAATCCGCTTCCTGAGTGATATTGGTTTCTTTCATTTTACGAATAAAAGAAGGATGTATCAACTGCCTGTCACCATAGGCACCATCATTTGCCAGAAAAAGCCCAATCTTTAACATGCCTTCTAATGAAATGTGAAGTCCCCAGCCTCCACGTTCTATCCCTTTCGGACAAAGTTCCCATTTTACATGATTGATACCAAGAGGGACAAAAAATCGTTCCTTTAGATATTCCGTCAGACTCATTCCCGTAACTTTTGTTAAAATGGCAGCCAGCATATAGGTATTCATACTATTATAAATAAACCTTGACCCTGGCTCATATTGACAATCCGTAAGCAAAAATGCCTTTACCCAGTCTTTTTCTGTTACGGATGCAATCTCGTTACATTTTGAACAGGATGTCATGGTAAGTAAATGAAATACGGTCATCTGCTTTACGTTTTTTGGTGTTAACAGCGTCTCGTATTCAGGAAAAAAAGATAGTACGGTATCCTCTTCCAACAATCGATGTTCGGAAATAGCAAACATAACAGCAATTGCAACTAAAGTCTTACAAGTTGAATTTGTTATATGTGGAGTCTCTGCACTATAGGGCGGACGGTACTTTGCAAATACCAGATGCTCCCCACGGCAGACTGCAAGACCGTCTAAAGCACATAAACGGTCCGTTGCAACCTCCTGAAAAAAAGAAGATATTCTCCCTGCATTTAAAGAAAGAGCGGATGTGGACTCTAACGGAAGCGGTTTCGCTGTAACATCTTCAATCACATTATAAGCAAGCTTTGGACATTCCATCGTCTCCCCATCCTGAAAATTATCAAAAATACGTGATAAATAATTCATGCCATAAAATTGTCTTGGAATATTCATAATATCTGCCTCCATTTTTAGGTATATAAATTTGTTCTCCGATATTTTCCAGGTGTCATACCTTTATACTTTCGAAACTGTCTGATAAAATAACTCACATTATCAAATCCACAATCAAGGCTGATTTCTAATATAGATTTTGTTGTATGCATTAACATATTCTGAGCCTGGGAAATTCGGTATTCAATTAAGTACTGCATGGGAGATACTCCTGATATTTCTTTGAAAAAATGACACAGATACTGCGTGTTACAACCTGCAAGCCGACCAAGATCATCTAATGTAACTTTTTCCATAAAATGTTCTTCCATATAAGAAATCAATGTTTTATAACGGTCAACACGAAGCTTTTCTGCTTCATTTTGTATTCGGGAAGTTTTTATAAAACAATTATTTTTCTTTAATTCATTCATAATAATAAGTAATCCCAATTTTGATTCAAAGTATTGATTTTCTGAGTGTTTTATAATTTTATCATACTCTTTCATTACTCTGTCATAAGCTGCTTCTCCAGGTCTAAGCAAATGTGGTAATGCATATTTCTGACTCAAAATTGGGGCAATCACATCTTCCTGAAATTGGTCTTCATAAGAAAATTCGAGTATATGCGGATTAAAAATAATCACATCATGTAATGTATCCGAACCTTTTCCTTCCAATTGATGCAGTTCCCCACTTCCTATTATACAAATATCACCTTCCCTAAGTTCATAACGTTCTAAATCAATCTCTATTGTAAACTTTCCCTTTAAAATCCGAAGAATTTCGCAACTATGATGCCAATGCCGTTGCACAAAAAAGCGTTCTGGATATACAGTCCCCTTTCCGGTAGAAAAACGAATACATCGGATTGGCTGTAATTTTGTTCCATGTGTTACATTTTCCTCTAATGAATAATCCTTATTCATGATTGTTCTCCTTAATCACAATAAATATCAATATTGTGTTATTATTTTATGCGATAATACTAGATTTTACAATTGTTTTTACGTATAATTATAAAAAAATGTTATATAAATCAACAACGACAAATAAAAACAGGAAGGAGAAAATACTATGATTAAAAAGTATACTTATGGAACCCCTTTTAAAACCGATACCATTATTGAGTCTGTGGACACTGCTGCCGGCACACCTTTATTTGGAAGCATTACTCTGACAGATGGTTTTTGTCTTACCTACAAGATGGCAAAGGAAGATATTGTTTATGGTTTAGGACAGGCAAACCGTGGAATCAATAAGCGTGGCTTTATCTATGATAGTGAATGTACGGATATTCCAACCCACACAGAGGAGCAGCGTTCTTTTTATGGTGCACATAATTTTATCATTTTAGATGGTAATGAACATTTTGGTATGTACTTTGATTATCCTGGAAAATTGACGTTTGATATTGGTTATACATGCCAGGACACATTAACCGTATCCTGTGATGAAACCGACCTTGATTTGTATGTGATTACCGGAGATTCTTCATATGATATTGTAAAACAATTCCGAAAAATCATTGGACGCTCCTATATTCCACCTAAATTTGCATTTGGCTTCGGACAAAGCCGCTGGGGCTATAAAACCCAGAAGGATTTTGAAGAGGTTGTAACAAAATACCGTGAAAATCATATTCCAATTGACATGTTATATATGGATATCGACTATATGGAAGACTATAAAGATTTTACCATCAATAATGATAATTTTCCAGATTTTGACAGCTTTGTGAAAGATATGAAAACAAAGAATATTCACTTGATTCCAATTATTGATGCTGGTGTCAAGATTGAAGATGGTTACGATATATATGAGGAAGGAAAAAAAGGCTCTTACTTTTGCAAACGGGAAGATGGAACAGATTTTGAGGCAGCTGTATGGCCAGGTCTTACACATTTCCCAGATGTATTAAATGAAGATGCACGTGCATGGTTTGGCAGCAAATACGAAAAGCTTGTTAAAAAAGGAATTGATGGTTTTTGGAACGATATGTGTGAACCTGCCATTTTCTATACGCCGGAAGGTGTGGAAGAATATAAAGAATATCTTCAAAAAGAATTGCTGACTTGTGAAGTTTTTCCTCCTTTTGATGCAAAAACAAAAGCAGCAGAATTAGCTAATAGTCCAAAGGATTATAGCCGTTTTTATCATAATGTTGATGGAACTATGGTACGTCATGATAAGGTACATAATCTTTATGGCATGAACATGACAAGAGCTGCTTTCGAAGGACTGCAAAAAACAGAACCGGAAAAACGTTTTCTTCTATTTTCACGCTCCTCCTTTATTGGTGCACATCGTTATGGTGGAGTATGGACCGGAGATAATGCTTCATGGTGGTCTCATCTTTTACTCAACCTTAAAATGATGCCATCCCTTAATATGTGTGGATTTCTTTATACCGGTGCGGATCTTGGTGGTTTTGGTTCCCATACAACAAGGGAACTTTTGCTTAGATGGTTAGCCCTTGGCGTATTTACACCACTTATGAGAAACCACGCTGCCATTGGTACAAGAGAACAGGAATGTTATCAATTTGAACATGTAGAAGATTTCCGTCATGTAATTGGTGTTCGTTATCGCCTGATTCCTTATATTTATAGTGAGTTTATGAAGGCAGCATTATCAGATGATATGTACTGCAGACCGCTTGCTTTTGATTTTCCAAATGATTCCATGGCAAGACAGGTTGAGGATCAGCTGCTGATTGGTAAAGAAATCATGATTGCTCCTGTCTATACACAAAATGCAGCGGGACGCTACGTATATCTTCCGGAAGAAATGAAATTTATTAAATTCCAGCCTGACGGAAGTATTTCAGAAGAAATTTTAGAAAAAGGACATCACTATATTGATGTAGCATTAAATGAAGTACCACTCTTCATCCGTAAGGATAAATGCATTCCGATTGTAGATGCAGCTGAATGTATCGACGATATTGATTTGTCTACAAAAAAAATGATTGGATATGAACTTGCAGAATATGATCTCTATGATGATGATGGTATAAGTATGATTCCTTAAAATACTATTTTACAAATTAAAAAACGAGACTTTTGCATAAAATGTAAAAAGTCTCGTTTTTCTTATTCTTTTTCATTTTCTGGTATGGCATTGATTATAATGGATGTCTCCTTATAAGCTTTCTTTACAATAAATGCATCCGGCATATATCGTCCTTTTCCTGTAACACTGGATGAAGACGTTATATAATCACCATCATACCACATAACAGCAGAACTTCCACCGTCTAAATTCATAGCCTGATAAGCATTATAGTTAAGCAAAATATCCTTACAATCTTCTACCGTACATCCGAGGCTGTAACCAACCTGACGACCATCTATTATTAACATAAGAAGGTCTCCGTTCTTTGCCTGACCAATGGCAGCACGTGGTTGTATTCCCATTCCAAAAGTTCCATCTACGACACTTACACCATCTACAATAAGTGCTGGGAGAAATTCCACTCCCCATCGATAATCACTTACTGAATCCTGTGGATAACTGCTTACATACATTCTATTGTCATTCCTCATTCCACAAAACTTCCATGTAACATCTGTGGATGGTGAACCGTATTCGACTCCATCAATAATCAATGACCCCTTAACTTGTCCTCCGGTACCTACTCCATCCACATCTTTAAAACCACTTGCATTTACAACAAGCAATGCATCTAAATCTTCACCAAAGGAACCAGCTTCCTGTCCATAGGAACCTAATGCTTTTGACTTCGCCAGTTCAACCTGTTCCGGATCTTTTATGATAGCAAGTTTTCCTTGATAGCCCTCACCTTTTACTGCCAAAATCATCAAATGATTGGCTGTATCTAATACTACCAGCGAATCACCATTTGTCGTTTTTAAATGTAGTTTTTCTTCAAAGTCTTTAATTAAAATAGAATCATATCCATCTTCCAAAATATAAGGATTTTTGTTAAAAAATTCTTTAACGGAAGGAGTATCTAATTCCCAATACGTATTAAAAAAACTTTTACTTTCAAGATTTTCTGTTTCTTGTTCATCCCACTTACTGCTTAAGTTTGTCTGGGCATCTAATTCTCTTTGCCTTTTTGACATTACTTCATCAATGACACTTTTTGGAAAAAATAGTGTTGCCAGCCATTGATGGCTATTGGTGGTCATTGCGGTTTCAATATATATAGTCCGCCATTTTTCAACAAAAGGAATACTGGAATATACAATCGTCAGATATATACTGGCAAGAAAACAAATAATAATACTGCCACAAAGAAATGCTTTCTTTATTCTATTGTAATATGAAATTCTATTCTTTCTTTTTTCCATCATAATCTACCATGTCTTTCCAATATGCCATCTCATCTTCTAACCATTGTGCAAAATTGTCCCATTCAGAAGTAACCTTTTTTTCCATCGTATCCCAATATATCACTTTGCCATCCATACTGTCAGTATGATTTAAATCGTATCCAATTAAATCTCCTTCTTCCGTACGGGCCAGAAAAAACAGATAATTAGGCATTCCCGGTAACCTTTTTGTTACATTAAAGTTATCTGCAACCTCTAAATCCCCATATTGCATTGTCTGATCTGCAATTCCAGCTAGAACTGTCCCACCAATACCTGTAAATAATTCGCCACCATTATTCATTTTCAGCCATTCTCTATAATAATATGGCAGATTAATATTATACATATCTTCAAATCTACAAATACAATCTTCTGATAGCCCACTGTTTAAATTGTGAATCTTCGTTTTATACTTTGACAATTCTTTATAAAATCTTTTATAGTACTTCTCGGCTGTTTTCATTCGTACATTTCTCCTTCTTAGAAATCAAGTGAATGCATATATATATCCTGAAATCCTTCCATATCTGCCAGTTCAAAACTTTCTGTTCGATTCCGAATTTTTTCATAGTAAAAGAAGATGTTATCTTCTTTATCTACATCTACATTTTCTGCCAGCAACAGCTTTTTTGCTCCTTCTAGTGAAGTATTTCCGGCAATTACTATTTTGTCTTTCAAATCGTCCGGCAGCATTTTTACTGTAACTGCATCTTTGATATCCATATAGAAACCAAGTCCACCGCTTATATATACCGTTTTAATATCCAAAAAGCTGATGTCTGCTTTTGAACAAAGACATTTAATTCCTGCATAAATGGCAGCTTTTGCAAGTTGGAAATTTCTGACATTTTCCTGTCGTATAACAAAACCCTTATCAATGACAATTCCGTTTTCAAAAAAAGGTTCTTTGATTTTACCGGTATGGTCAATCAAGCCTCGCTTTACACAATTGGCAATTGCCCGTATACACTCACTTCCATAAGAAGCACCTGTTAAAACATGATCAAATACCGGACCACAAGCAGTGGAAGCTGCATATCCATGTTTTTGATTGAGAAGAAGCATTTCCCCATTCGTTCCTAAATCAATCAGTAAATCATAAGAGTTTTCCCGACCTAATCCTAAACCTTGGGCTCCTGTCAGTATATCAGCACCAACAAAAGCTGAAAACCCAGGGGGATAAACTATGGTAATCGGACATTCTTTCACCAAAATGCTTTCTTCCCTATATTCTATGTCTATTGGATGAAATGGTGCCACAGCAAGTCCATCAACCGGTAACCCACGTAAAATATGTTGCATAGTCGTATTTCCACTGATTATAATACGTCTAATCAGACTCTGGTCTTTCCCTAAATACTCTGAAAGCTTACAAAACAATTGCTCCCACACCAGATTACCAAGTTTGACAAGCATGGTACTATCATCTATACAGTGGCGTATTCTTGTAATCACATCTGCTCCATACCTGCATTGTGGATTTGCGAAAGAAAAGGAGCATATATCTTCTTTCGTCAACAGATTCAGACAGCTGACAGCAATGGTGGTAGAGCCCAAATCCACAGCTACTCCAATTGCATTTATATCATTCATTTCTACACCTTATTCTAATATATACTCTTTGGATTTTTCTCTATTGGACGATATCCCTTTTCGGCTAACACATGAATAATCTGTTCCTTGTGTTCCGGACCAAATGCCTCCATAGTAATGATTAATTCCACTGCTGCATTACGGTTCAGATTTACAAACTGATTATGCTCTAATTTAATAATATTACCCTGTAACTCTGCAATTATGGAGCTTACATTCATAAGCTCACCCGGCTTATCTGGTAGTAAAACGGACACCGTAAAGATACGGCTTCTGGCAATCAAACCATGCTGTACAACAGAAGCAAAGGTAATCACATCCATATTACCACCACTTAAGATACTGACAACCTTTTTGTCTTTAAATGGTAACTTCTTTACTGCTGCTGCAGTCAAAAGTCCTGAATTTTCAACCAGCATTTTATGGTTTTCTAACATATCAAGAAAAGCTACAATTAATTCGCTGTCTTCCACCGTAATAATTTCATCTACATTTTCCTGAATGTATGGGAAAATGGTACTTCCCGGTGTCTTAACTGCTGTACCATCTGCAATGGTATCCACAACCGGAAGGGTTGTAACTTTACCATTCTTGAGCGATTCTTTCATACAGGCTGCTCCTGCAGGTTCCACACCAATTACTTTGATGTTTGGATTTAACATTTTTGCAAGGGTTGATACACCGGTAATCAAGCCGCCGCCACCGATTGGAACTAAAATATAATCAACTGTTGGAAGTTCTTTGATGATCTCCATGGCAATAGAACCCTGTCCACAGGCAACGTCTAAATCATCAAATGGGTGAACAAATGTATAACCTTTATCTTCTGCAAGCTCTAACGCATACTGACATGCCTCATCATATACATCTCCATATAATACAACATCTGCACCGTAGGATTTTGTACGATTTACCTTTATCAGTGGTGTTGTGGTAGGCATAACAATGGTTGCTTTTACACCATAAGCCTTTGCAGCAAAGGCAACTCCCTGAGCATGGTTACCTGCTGATGCTGTAATCAGTCCTTTCTTTCTCTCTTCTTCTGATAAGGTTGAAATTTTATAATAAGCTCCACGAATCTTATAAGCTCCTGTTACCTGAAGGTTTTCAGGTTTAAAATATACCTTATTACCACTTAATTCACTGAAAAAATCACTGTATACAAGACTCGTATTTTTTACCACTTTCTGTACAGTATTATAAGCTTCCTCAAATGTTTCTAATGTCAACATCTTAATCTCCATTCCTTTCCCTGGTAAAAATCATTTTTATATGTATTATTTATCAGAATCTTCAGTTTCGTTTTCCTCCGAAATCAAAATCTCAATGTCAGATCGGGTATCCATATCTGTAAATAATGCATTTACATAGGTTTCCGGATTAAAACGCTGTAAATCATCAATTTGTTCGCCTACACCGATATATTTTACAGGAACATTAAGCTCAGATTGGATGGCAATGGCAATTCCACCTTTTGCTGTTCCATCCAGTTTGGTTAAAATGATACCATCAATCTGTGTTACGGTACTGAATTGTCTCGCCTGTTCTAAAGCGTTCTGTCCGGTAGAGCCATCTAAAACGATTAATGTTTCTAAGTGGGCATCACCGTATTCCCGTTCGATAATACGCTTCATTTTTGCCAGTTCGTCCATAAGATTTTTTTTGTTATGAAGACGTCCGGCTGTATCTACTAATAAAATATCTGTATCTCTTGCAGCAGCTGCTTTTACTGCATCAAATGTTACAGCTGCCGGATCGGAGCCTTCACTTTGTGCAATAATCTCCACACCTGCACGGTTGGCCCATGTCTTTAATTGGTCAATGGCGGCAGCACGGAATGTATCAGCTGCACACATCATAACCCGTTTGCCGCGTTTTTTATATTGGGCTGCAAGTTTTCCGATAGAAGTCGTTTTTCCTACTCCATTTACACCGATAATCAGCATAACCGTTTTTTGATTTTCAAAATCATAAGCACTGTCATCTACTAACATCTGCTCTTTAATAATATTGATGACAAGCTCCCGGCAGGCTTCTACTTCTTTGATATGATTTTTTTTCACAAGTTCTTTTAAGTTTTCAATGATACGTTCTGTGGTATCTAATCCCAAATCTGCCATAATCAGGGTCTCTTCTAATTCATCATAGAAATCATCATCAATTGTTGAAAAACCACTGAATAATTGATTGAAACTTGCATTAATACTGTTTCTTGTCTTTGTAAGACCTTCTTTCAGACGGCTGAAAAATCCTTTTTCTTTTTCCGTCTTAGCTTCTTTCTCAGTCCCTTTTCTTTCAGTCTCTTCTTTTTCTGTTTCAGATATTAGTTCTTTTTCCGATTCTTCAGTTTCTGCTTTCGGTACTATCTGCTCCTCTGATACTGTTTCTTCCTTTAATGTCTCCTGCTCTTCAGATTCTTCTGCATTTTCGGAAAGTGTTTCATTCTGAGAGGAGGTTTCAGCTTCCGACACTTTTTCTTCTGCTATGGTTGTATCCTGCTCAGATAAAATTTCCTCTTGTTTTTTCTTCTTCTTAAAAAAATCAAACATTTATATCATCTCCTTTGAACTATGATTTTCCCTATACAAAAGCAGATTAATATCTACTTTTTCTGAAGCATTTTAATCATCCAGCTCATTCTCAATCAAATTAACAGAAACTAATGTGGATACACCTTTTTCCTGCATCGTAATACCATATAGTACATCGGCTGCTTCCATCGTACCTTTTCTGTGAGTGATAACAATAAACTGGGTATCCTTTGTAAGTTTACTTAGATATTTTGCATATCTGGTTACATTGGAATCATCCAGAGCAGCCTCAATCTCATCTAACAGACAGAACGGTGAAGGTTTTAAACTCTGAATTGCGAATAGTAATGCGATAGCCGATAAGGATTTTTCTCCACCGGACATCTGCATCATATTTTGCAGTTTTTTTCCTGGTGGCTGTGCCACAATACGGATTCCTGCTTCAAGAACGTCTTCACTGTCTACCAGCTCTAAACTTCCCTTACCACCGCCAAAAAGTTCACGGAAAACTTTATCAAACATTATTTGAATCTCATGGAATTTTTCTTCAAATTGTGTCCGCATTGCCGTATCTAATTCCTCAATAATACGCATCAGATTTTCTTCTGCTTTCACAATATCATCATGCTGACCTTTTAAAAATTCATATCGTTCAGAAATAACCTTGTAATCCTCGATTGCATTCACGTTAACATCGCCTAATGCTTTAATCTTTGCTTTTACAGCCGTTACTTCACGTTTCAGGGCATCTAAATCATTCAAACTTTCATCTTTAAGCTCTGCTGCACTTTGATAGGTCAGCTCGTATTCTTCCCACATATACTTGCTTAAAGAATCAGCCTGTTCTGTTATCTTTTCTACTTGTCCCTGCAATTTAAATGCAGATTTTTCCAACTTTGTAATCTCTTCATTCAAGGATTCCCGCTTTGTAAAGAATTCCTTATGCTTTGCATTCAATTCCTCTTTATCTGTCATATCCTTATCGAGATTCTTTTGTAATTCCTCAATCTTGCGTTTATCTGTATCCATTAGCAGCTTAAAATGATTGATCTTTGCTACTAATTCTTCAATTGCCTTTCCGGAATCACTCATTTGTGACCGATAACCTTCTAATTCTTCTTTTAATTTATTTTCCTCTGTACGAATACGACGTAGATTTTCAATTAAAAAGTCATCCTGCTGTTTCATTGTATTAAACTCTAACATCAACATGGAAACCTTTTCATTTGCTTTCTTTAGCTCTTCTTTTTTGGATACGACCTGTGACTCTAAGCCTTCAATTCGTTCCTCAAGTGCTTTTTTTGCCTGCTCTGCCTGTTTATGATTTTCGTAAAGCTCATTTTTATTGTTATTGATTTCTTCAATCTGTGACTCTAACTCTTTGTTTTCCTTACTTACAGATGCAAATGCGTTTGCTGCCTCTGCCAGATTCTTAGAAACCTGCTCAATATTCATGGTAACCGTATTTTTCTCAAGATACAGCTCCTGAAGTTTTAAATTCATATCTTCCTTATCTGTTTTTAACTGTTCTCTGACTGTACGAAGTTCCGTTTCTTCTTTACTGGCATTTGCAATCTCATTATTAATTTCAGAAAGTACTTTGGTTAGCTCATCTAATTCTCGTTTCCGTCCTAAAAGGTTAGAAGAATTTTTAAACGCACCACCAGTCATAGCACCACCAGGAGTTAACAGCTCGCCTTCCTTTGTAACAATTCGCAGACTCTGGTTAAATTTTTTGTTCACTGCAATCGCATGATCGATAGTATCTACCACTAAAATCCTGCCAAGTAAATGATTGGTGACTGCATTATACTTATCATGGACACGAACTAAGTCCTTTGCCAAGCCTATAACACCAGGCTCCTTTAATGCATCTTTTTGTGAAAATTCATTATTTCGCCCGCCAATTGTTGTCAATGGTAAAAAGGTTGCCCGCCCAAAACGATTTTTCTTTAAAAACTGAATCAACTTCTTTGCAGTATTCTCATTATCTGTAACAATATTCTGAATACTTCCGCCAAGGGCCGTCTCCACTGCCACTTCATATTCTTTATTTACCTGAATGATATCAGCTACAACACCAATAATACCGGGAGTATTATCCTTTTGTTCCATGACACGTTTAATGGAATTACCATAACCGTCATAACGTTCTGTAATATTGCGAAGCGCCTCTAACTTTGATTTTACACTGCTGTATTCATTGTTCGCATCAAATAAACGTTTTTTGTTCTCGTTTGTGGCAATGGTATTGGCATCTAATTCCGCATCTGTCTTTTGCAATTTTTCAAGCAATTCAGCAACCGTTTTTTCAATCTCAGCTAATGAACTGTTATGCTTGTCATATTCTTCTTTGTCTTTTTCTTCATCCGATTTGAATTGAAGGAAACGCTGATTAAGCTGTGTCTTACGATAGTTAATATTTTCAAGCATAGTATCGTAACGACCGACCTTTGCCTTTAAATTTGCTCCATCGTTTAAATATTCGATAATGTCCGCTTTGCTTTTTTCAATCTCTTCCTGAAGTTTTTCAATTTCTTCCTCAATACCTTCGCTTACTTCACGTGCCTCTTCCACTACATCATCTGCAGTATCCATTTTTTCATCAAGGACAGCTTTCTTTTCCTGAAATTCCTTCTTTTCCTTTTCCTGAACCGCTAAAGACTGATTGATTCGGTCAATCTGTTCGCTCATATGAACATCAGTTGACTTTGCACCTTCAATTTTCTGGTTTAATACGTTAACCTCACCTTCATTACGCTCATTTTGAATCTTTAATTCGTTTATTTTGTTGCGATTTTCATCGATGGACTGATTACATTGCTCTAAAACAGTTTCAATACGCTCATATTCACTCTTTGTCTGCTCATATTCATTGGTTAAACGCTCTTTGTCATCTTCAACAATATGAAGACGTTCCTCATTTTCCTTTAAAAGAGTATCAATCTTTTCGTTTTCCATAAGGAATACATTTACATCAAAACGTTTCAGTTCACCCTTGTATAACAGGTATTTTTTCGCTGTTTCAGACTGCTTTTCCAATGGACCTACCTGTTTTTCAAGCTCCGATAAAATATCATTTACACGGCTTAGATTTTCCCGCTCTGCGGCTAAAGATTTTTCTGTGGCGGCTTTATTTTTTTTATATTTTACGATACCGGCAGCTTCATCAAAGAGTTCACGTCTTTCTTCCGGTTTACCGGAAAGTATTTTTTCTACCTGACCCTGTCCAATAATAGAATATCCTTCTTTACCGATACCGGTATCAAAGAATAGTGCCTGTACGTCTTTTAAACGGCTTACCGTTCCATTAATCAGATATTCACTGTCACCGGAACGATATACCCGTCTTGCAACCGTTACTTCCTCATAATCAATTGGCAGAGAGTGATCACTGTTATCTAATGTAATGGCTACATAAGCAGAGCCGTGTGGCTTTCTTAATTCAGTTCCGGCAAAAATAACATCT
>JAQXLK010000206.1 GCA_029012085.1 Clostridiales bacterium | reverse complement strand
AGTTGGCGTTATTTGTGTTTTTGTTTTGTGGTGGTAACTTAACAATACTACAAATATACAAAAACTGCTATTTTTATTTTAAAGTAGTGGAAAAATAATTGTAACTTGGGCTAGCCGTCGCGCTAGCGACTTGGTACAATAGACAGTTTCTCCGTTATATTGTCCTTCCCTGATCATACTGTCATCTTCTCCACTTATTTCAATCTGAAGAATGCCAGATAACAATTCTTCAACCTTTTCATAATTATCATTATGTTCCATATAAAATAAGCCCATATCGATCTGTTCCTGTTGTTGCTTTACTTTAATCCTATCTATAAGAACTGAAATATTCGCTTGAGTATATGCCTCGAATGCTTTATTGCAAAATCCTTCCCATGGTATTTCTATCTCTATTCCGTCGCCAAAATAAGACTCATACCACGCATCATAATCAGCATTATCTTTATACTCCACCTCGCCTGTCTCATCCGCATCACTTATCCCCTCAAGATAATAGACAACACCATCCCCATTCTTGTCTATCTCATCCGGAAAATCCTCTGCGTAACGCTCCTTTGCCCATGTATCTACACTAGATTTCTGCACATATGTATCCGACTGCGTATCATAAACATAGACAATGTAAGGCCAAAAGTCCAATCCTCGTCCCTGATTATGCATCAAATCCGATGCAACAGCACCATTACTATAATATCTGGTAGACGGTGTTCCAACTAACTCCGTTATCAATGTTCCAGTTTCAATATCATATTCATACACTGTCTCTGTCATCCCTGCTGTAAATGTTCCTGAAATCGAAACAATCAACTCTTCTACACCATCTCCATCCACATCAACGATTGCATATTTATTCAAATATTCTCCACTCTCCGTGGTACCATCTATGTCTCCCTCATCTGCCATCATTTGATAATAGACTTCTGTCAAAACGTCTGCATAATAGCTTCGAATTTTCGCCACTTGAAACGTATTTTGTTTCATCTGCGATAATATGTCTTCCACAGCCGCTTTCATTTTCTCCCCAGCTGTTGCCGGTATATTCTTTGAAGGAATACCTTCTTGCCCCTTATCTGAAAGTAAAAATATCATCAGTCCTAACAGAATTATTCCTACACCGACTGTTAGCAGTACAAAAATATGAGATACTGACGTTTTTTCTGTCTTTTTTAATTCCTGTCTGTTTGCTTTTGTTACGACCTGCTCCGCAACCTGTATATCAGACTGTTCCCCTTCGGCAACAGCCTGCGGTTCCGATTTTATAGGAATATCCTTTTCTACCAGATTACCGCATTTCACACAGAACCTTGCATTTTCAGGTATTTCAGTTCCACAATTATGACAAAACATTCTTCCTATCTCCCTTTCATCATAAATATTGACATAAGTAAAACTCTCTACTTCAACATCTCTTTTATCGTGAAGCCTTCTTCGCCTTACTCCACGCACCTGCAACAATCGACTTTTGTCCATTTTCAGAAATTGTTTTATAAGAACGCACTCTCACATAATATGCCTTACCCTTTTTTAGTTTTCCTACTGATTGGGAAGTCTTTCCTTTTTTACTCACTGTAATTGTTTTACAATTCTTTGAAAATGATTTATTGCTGGCATATTGTATCTGATAACCGCTGGCTTTCGAATCCTTTTTCCAGGTAATCTTCATCTTTCCGCCATTCATTTTTGCAGAGGCACTTTGCCGTTTTGGCTTTACCGTAATCGTACTACTAACCGCTCCTGCATTATGATTCTTGTCTCCCGGACAAGTTATGAAAATCACAGCCTTTCCCGTACCTTTAATGGTAACTTTTCCGGTTCCATCCACCTTTGCCACTTTTGCATTGGAAGTAGAATAAGACAATTTACCACTACCTGCTGTCAGCTTTGCTCCCAATGAAAATGCTTTTGCACCATATGTCTTGGTAAAAGACTTCTTATATGAAATTGCCGGATTTGCTTTTTGAATTGTAAATGGTATCGTAATCTCACCGGTATACATACCGTTTCCACTGATTACAGCCGTTGCATTACCTGCATCAACATTGTTTGTATAAGAAATCGTATAATCTGCATCCTGCACAAGACTGTAACTGCCGTCTGTTATGGAAACTGCCGGAGTCTGTGGCTTTCCATTATAGACACAACTGCCAGCTGCCAGTCCGGCATTGCACTTTGCTATATTGGTCAGTTTTACCTGTTGTGGATAAACAGAATCTGCCCGAAGTTCCCAGCGGAACCAATCACCATTGCTGCCACGATTTGTATTTAGCTGATTTAAAAAGTCAGCGGACTGCATATAAGCATCACTATATGCCTTACATTCTCTTTCTGTTCCCTTCATGGAACCAAAGTTGGTAGTTGCCGCTGTATCTAACGTGTAGCAGTTTGCTACGATGCTTCCTGAACCTCCATAACCAACAATTCCACCCCGTTGATCTGCACCAGTTATGCTTCCTGTGTTGAAACAGTTCTGCACTGTACCATTAACATAGCCACAAATTCCTCCAACAGCGGTACCTCCCCCTCCTGTAACAATACCATTATTACAACAATTTACAATTGATCCTTTTCCAAAATAACCAGCAATGCCACCTATATATCCCACTTCACTTTTTACTATACTATTAGATGAACAGTTTTTTATAATTGCACTTCCGCCATTCCATGCCACTTTAGCAGAAATAGCACCTGCTTTTCCATAATCTTTCATCCCAAAATTTCCAGTATAAATTGTACAATTATATACATGACAATTTGAAATAGTACCATCCCAAAACTCCGCACAAATTCCTGCAGCACACCACTTTCCTGAAAACGAACTATTTTTAAGCACTACATTTTTAACTTCACCTCCTATAATATTTCCAAACAAAGCCGCATATTGCTGATTTGTTACATCAATCCCAGATATGGTATAACCGCATCCATCAAATATACCTGAAAACGATCTCTCAAGCCCAATCGGCGTAAAGTTATTCACCGTCACACCATCAAAAACAATATCATTGGTCAGCTTGATTACTTTATCTTCGTAATCATTCCCATTATTTACCTTCTGTGCAAATTCATTCAACTCTCTCGCATTAGAAATGGTCAAATCCGCTGCAACTCCTCGTTGTTCCACCTCAGTTTCTATACTCTCTGTGCCTTCTAATCCCACTGCCCGTGTTGCAAGTGTTGGTGACATTGTTCCCAATGCCACTGACGCACCTAATACCACTGCCGCAATCCTTACCTTCAGATTTCTTTTTCTCATAATCTTCTGTTCCTCCTCTTCTTTTCTCAATGACCTCACACGTTACTCTATCATAACTCTTTTCCCTTTTGTGTTTTCCTGTATATTCTACATGTCAAATAGCACAAACTACCAAAGAACAACAAAAAACGGC
>JAQXLK010000205.1 GCA_029012085.1 Clostridiales bacterium | reverse complement strand
ATAGCTTCTTTCCAAATCAGCCATTCTCTCCCGCTCCTGAATATCAAACATTTTCGAGCGTTCTATTGCTCCACTATAATCCATAGAATATTCCTGTAAATCCTTTTCTACCGCTTTAAAAAAAGCCTCATTTAAGTATGTATCTGTTGGCATATCCTTCTCCTTCTTCATCTAAAACGCCTGAAACCTCGTATTCATCTCTAAATCAGTCTCTTCCAAATCAGTTTCAATGTCGTGTTGTTCAAGGAATTCCTGTTCTTCTTGATATGTATTCGACTTTTCTTTTGTATTTTCCCTTTTCCCCTTACTCATACTATATAGCCCAAACAACGTATACAAAGAAAATTGCCATGCAAATAATTGTTCCTATCAAAATCACATTTACCGTTTTCAGTAATTCGGCAGTCTTATCATTATTTTTCTGTATCTGCCTAGTCACTGTATCCCGATATAAAATTTTTTGATATTTATTTGATATTGCATCTTTGTACTTTTGCGGTTCCTCCTTTGCCTTCTTTAGTATTTCCGATCCCAGCGGATATATTTTTACCTTTTTCGGGAATTCCAAGCACACAATAATGGTCATTGCTGTTACCAGCAATATCATTATAATGACATACAAAATAATAAAACCACAATTCTTATAGTCAATTGACGTTTCTTTTACGATGATTGGAACCGCAATATTGAAAACACTGACAAATAAAGTCAGCCACCGAAACAGGTAATCAATTCTGCCCTTTAGCACTTCCTCTCGGCATTTCTCCTGTCGGTAGCTTTCTTCACTTACTTCCAATCCAAAATCCATTATACTCAAGTTAGCCTATACTCCTTCCAATAGCCAAAGATAAGTTTATTATAACATATTTCCGAAGTCTGTATACCCAAATTTGCTGTTCATGAGAGTATTGTATGCTACCTTTATTACCGTTCTGCACGCACCGGATTATTCAAAAAGTCCTCGTAAGAAAGCCGTATTCCCTCTTCCAGTTCTGTCTTATAATGCCATCCAAGTGCTGCACTCTTTGACACGTCCAAAAGCTTTCTCGGCGTTCCGTTTGGTTTGGAAGGATCCCAACGGATTTCCCCATTGTAGCCAATCACTTTAGCCACCAGTTCAGTCAGTTCTTTAATTGTCAATTCCTTACCCGTACCGGCATTTACAGTCTCGTTGCCACTATAATTATTCATCAGAAAAACACATAGATTCGCCAAATCATCAACGTATAAAAATTCACGCAATGGACTACCATCCCCCCAACAGGTTACGAAAGGAAGCCCCTGCTCCTTAGCTTCATGGAAACGGCGAATCAATGCAGGGAGCACATGGCTGTGAGTAGGGTGGTAATTATCGTTTGGACCATATAAATTAGTGGGCATCACACTGATATAGTCAGTTCCATACTGGCGGTTCAGGAATTCACAATACTTTAATCCTGAAATCTTTGCCAATGCATACGCCTCATTTGTCTTTTCTAATTCCGAGGTCAACAGACAATTTTCTTTCATGGGTTGTGGCGCCATTCTGGGATAAATACAAGATGAGCCTAAAAATTCCAGTTTTTTACATTCATTCTTCCATGCCGAATGAATCACATTCATCTCAAGGATCATGTTGTCGTACATAAAATCAGCCAATGCGCTTTCATTCGCTACAATGCCACCTACTTTGGCAGCTGCCAAAAAGACATATTCAGGCTTTTCAGCTTCAAAAAACCTTTCAACCTCATCCTGACGACATAAATCAAGCTCCTTGTGAGTTCGGGTAATGATGTTCTTATATCCCTGACGTTCCAGTTCTCTTACTATAGCAGAGCCAACCATCCCTCTATGCCCTGCTACATATATCTTAGCATCCTTCTCCATCATGATAAATATACCTCGCTATACCTGCTCAGCAGCTTTTCTCAATGCCGCCTCTCTCTTGGCCAACTCGCGGTCATGCTTAGCCATAATGTTTACCAATTCTTCATAACTTGTTTTCTGTGGATTCCATCCAAGAACAGTCTTAGCCTTGGTCGGATCTCCCCACAAATTATCAACATCTGTTGGACGGAACCATGCAGGATTTACACATACCAGCATTTTCCCGGTAACTGCATCATATCCCTTTTCATCAACGCCGGTTCCTTCCCAACGTATTTCAATTCCATTGGCTTTAAATGCCTTCTCTGTAAAATCCCTTACTGTATGCTGTTGACCGGTAGCGATAACAAAATCTTCCGGAGTATCATGCTGTAAAATCATCCACATACATTCAACATAATCCTTAGCATATCCCCAGTCACGCAAAGAATCCATATTTCCAAGCTCCAGATGATCCTGAAGTCCCTCTGCAATCCTTCCTGCTGCCAAAGTAATCTTTCTGGTAACAAAATTTTCTCCACGTCTCTCTGATTCATGATTAAACAGAATGCCATTCACTGCAAACATCCCATATGCTTCACGATATTCTTTCACAATCCAAAATCCATACTGTTTTGCTACCGCATAAGGGCTGTATGGATGAAATGGAGTGGTTTCCTTCTGAGGTACTTCCTCCACCTTTCCATAAAGCTCAGATGTAGAAGCCTGATAAACCTTAGTCTTCTCAGTAAGTCCCAACATACGAACAGCTTCCAGAATTCTCAATACACCAATGGCATCCACATCTCCA
>JAQXLK010000204.1 GCA_029012085.1 Clostridiales bacterium | reverse complement strand
ACACGGTCTGAGCTTGTATTGTTCTGGCGCGCGTCTGTAATTCAAGATATGAACGTTGCTCATCTGTTAATGTTATTGTGCCTGTTTTTTTACCCATGAATATGACCTCCATATATGTTATATGAAGATTATATCATAAACCCGTCCTATAGTCGAGTTAAATAAAAACTTTTATACTAGCCTTTAGTTGCTTGAAATATTCTTCGATTAATCCAGTATACTAAGCCACAGACTCCACACTCTGCAACAAATACAATACATCCAGCAACAAAAAAACGGATGATGCCATTCAACTTTAAAGGCCAAGAAATATACACAAATAAATTCACAGCGAATACTACAATAAATGTAACAATATATGGAGAAAACGATGCATAGCCAAGTTGAATAATATCCTTACGAAGATACCAGACAAGATAAATAAGCCTAAACACAATAGCAACCAGCGTTCCAATTGCAACACCGATTAGTCCAAATTTTGTAATTAGCAAAAGAGACATTCCTAAATTTATGATAGCTTCTGCAAATGCGCCAAAATTCGTCTCCTTGAATTTTCCGCCTGCCAAAACCAATAATCTATAAGGTTCTCGAATCACATAAATCATGTTTGCGAGGACTATTACAAATGAAAAAATCGGCTGATAATATTCAGCGTCTGTTATTCCAGTCGTATAAATTTGGATAAATGGATTAATTAAAAGTGCACAGCAAAAGAATAAAACCATTCCAGTTAGCCAAAATCCTTCTTCAAACTTTCTGAATTTCTGCTTCAATTGAGCAGAATCTCCCATGGCAATGTATTTTCCCAATGCACTTTGATAACTGTTTCCGACGCTTGTTACAATGCCTCTTAACGCATTAATTACCAGTAAATGAACCGAATAAACGCTTACATATTGAAGTGGCATAAAAAGCGTGATCAATGCAACATCTGTATTCATATTTACAAAATGCGCCAAATTCTGAGCGAATCCGCTCCAACGGTTTTTAAGGATGTAATGCTGCTTTTTCTTTCGTATATTTTCTTTTAGGAATTTCTTTTCAACAAAAGCCTTATATACCATTGGCTGAATCATATAAATTATGCCAGAGCAAAGCTTAACAACATGAATGCTTGGAAATACAAAAATAATAACTGCCGCTGAGATTGTGTTTATCAAAATCGTTACAGCTGATACATAATTAACGATATACAGCTTCTGTTCTGCTTGAAGCAGTAGTCGGTATGTTATAGAGAACAGGTACTGCGCAACCGTCGTCATGCTAAGAATCAACACAAGAGCAGAGACGGCCTCTTTTGACAGACTAGTGTCAATGTATCGCGGATAGAAGAAAGCCACTAAAATCGTATAAACAAGAAACACCAGTGTCAACTTCGAAAAGAACGACTGGCAGGCACCTAGTATCCCCTGTATTTTATCATCGTTCTTTTTTTCAATCGGACCATATAGTTCTGCAAGTACAACAGCGCCAAGACCGCCCTCAAGAAGCGAAATGAAGCTAAGGAACTGTGTGATAGATGATACAAGTCCATTTACCTCGGATCCAAATGCCCCTAAGATGAGCTTGGGTAGTATCAATCCTTGTGCTATTGTTGCTAACTGTAAGGCAAGAGAAGATATCGCATTCTTTTTATTATTCATTCTGAATACTGTTTCCCTCCGACTCTTCGAATATCATTTGATAAATCACAGAAATATAAAGGACAAAAATCATCCTTGTAATCAGACTTGCTGTTAAACAAAGTTCGGTAATCAAAATAAAGAAATACTTATTTTTTCCCTTACACTTGATGAAAAGAGAAACCAAAAATCCCACAAAAGTGATAGCACCTGGAATACCCAATGTACAAAGAATGTAGCCAAATGATTGGGCAAATTCTTTATTTACAATTGTATCCACCCCATCATTAACTAGAGTAATGGAATGCTCATTTAGATATCGTGTAAGATTCTGCATTCCTATTCCAAAGAACTTGTGACCATCATCTAACTTTCCAAATATTTCAAATGATCTCAGTGTTCTCTGCTTGATGGTTGCTCCTTTTTGGATTCGCAATATAATGGCATTATCGCCTTGATACCCAACGAAAAGGATGATAGCCGCCAATAATACATTAATCATTATTGCTTTAATAAGAAAATCAATATACCGATTACGAGTTATCTTCTGTGTACAAGCCCATATAACAAAAAGTAAATATGCAAATACGATACCCAATGATGATGTTGATAAAGCAAGAGCAATTACTTCGATCAAAACCACTTTCAAGTTACGCTTCTTGAAAAGGCAATAAAAAATATCAATTAGACATATCTCTGCAAAATATGATGGTTCAGAAAAGAACCCTGAAGGTCGAAAATATCGACTTGTATCTGTTGCCTGAAACAAGGTCTCGCTAAAAAACGTAATACGGTTAAGATAAATGCCTGCTCTTTGAAGAACTCCCTGAAAAATAATAGCCCAGGCGGCAATTAAGGATATATAGTGAACTGTTTTGAAAATTAAACTGTTGCCTTGATTTTTGTATGCGAGGTAATATCCACAGTATACAAACAAAATCAGATACAGCACCTGCCGAATATGGACAAACAAATTGAAATAGCTAAATCCAGAGAAGGTATTATAGATTGCGCTTATCATACCGAGAAGGAAAACACTTCCACAGAAAGTTCCAATTTCTCCGGTGATAGACAGCCCATTCTTAATGACTACAAGTATTAAAATGCCAAACAATGCGTAATAACATACAGAAATTACTGAGTCCGCCCACTTATCACCACTTATACAGCAGCAAAAGCAAACCAGCACCCATATAACGTCTATCACTTTAATCTGAAGCGGTCTTCTATTCTCTGTAATCATATTTGCTTTCCCAACATTTCTGCCAAATTATTAATATGCCATTCTGTATTATAGTATTTATCAAAATAAGTGTGCATACTGGCTTGCAGGATTTCTCCATCAATTGTTTTATCCAGCAATTTAATGATGCGGTCTACTTCATCATCTGTGATATTATTAACATCATGGATTGCAATTTGATAGGGATTACTGCTACTTTGCTTATAAAAATCATGTACGCATTCAGAATAAACCGGAATTATACCACTTGCCACATAATTGGCCAACTTAGTTGGGGTGGCAACACGATTTACAACTGTATCTTCTCTCAGTGCAAAGCCAAATTTGGCTTGTTTCATTTTCTCAGCCAACTCTGAATAATGAACACATGACACCTCACAATTCAAAATTCCATTGTCAGCCACGAGTTGCTTTGCTTTCTCAATTTCTGGAGTAAAGAAGAGTAGCTTAGTTCGTCCCTCAACTCGATCCTCAATCCGTTTATAGAGACGTAGCATTTGATCTATGCACTGCCACTTGCTTAACCCACCGGCATAGACAAACACCCTACTTTCCGGATTCTTCGAAATAATGCATTCCTTTTGAAATTCAACATTGTAACAAGGCATCACATAGGTGTTATTTAATTTCAGCTTATAAGTATTTTCATAATGATCAATCATTGCTTCTGAAACAACTATGTTACCTACCGAATGTTCCAAAGCAAACTTTTCTATACACGACAGTACTTTCTTTCGAAGCCAGCTATGATTTCTCATATAACTTTCTTCCGGAAGCGTCCCCTGATACCATGTCACAATTTTGCGATACCCTTTTTTCCAAATTCTGAGCATTTGAGTACAACTCCCACAAACAATCAGAATCTCTTTCTTTGCTGGAAGTGCTGATTCTTCAAAACCATCATAAATCAGATCGTATCTTTCTTTCAGCGCCTGCTGAATAATATTATAGTAGAACTCCGTAGCTGATACATTTTTACTTCTGAGAAGTACAGCTTCCATACTCATTTCTCCAATTCTTTTTTTATTGCACTAATATAGTTTTCAATGAAGTATTGCTCCGCTGAAAACCTGCTTCCTGCTTTCAATGTACTGAGAGCCTTCCTGTTTTCATCTAATTGTTGTATTGCTGCGGCAAGGTCAGCCGCCGAATTGTCCCCTAATACAATTCCTTCAATTCCATTACGAACAAGTTCTGCATTATAGCTCTTATTACTTACTATTTCTGCTAAACCAGCTATTTTTCCTTCGACCAAAATACCCGGCACACCCTCAATATCCCATTTTGTGGGGAAGAGAAGAACATCATATTTTGAAAGTTCCCCATATACGGCATCAATAGATCCCTTAAAGACACCATAGTACGAAACATTCTGTTGAGCATTCACTCTGCTCATGAATATATCTTTATAATCGTCAACAATATCACCATAGAAGGAAAATTCTACATGCGGGAGCATTCTTGCTGCTTCTAATACAAGGTCAGCTCCCTTTTCTGGCTGAATTTGAGAGAAGAAGACGCATCTCAAAACCGTTGTTTCTAATTTACCCCCCATATATTTGCCTCTATTGCAGGTATACTATTCTCAATATAGTACTTTTCAGCAGATTTTCTGCTATTCAGCTTCATTTTTTTCAATACATCCGGATTTTTTTGAACGTAGATGATGGCCTCTATCAATCCTTCTACTGTATTGTTTTTCAGGACAATTCCATCCTGACCATTTTCAACAATTTCAGCATTATAATTGTGATCCGTGACAATTTCCGCAAGACCTGCGATTTTTCCTTCCACTAGGATTCCAGGTACACCTTCTGCTTCCCATCGCGTTGGCAAAAGCAACACGTCATATTGAGAAAGCTCTGCATATACTTCTTCACTTGTTCCCTTGAAGACACCGCAATAAGAAACATTCGGTAAGCTCTCCACGTTGTTTAAGAAGTCTTCCTTGAGTCCATCTACAATTTTACCGTAAAAAATAAAATCGACATTCGGCAATGCTTCAGCTGCTTTCAGAACCAAATCCACGCCTTTTTCTGGCTGAATCTGTGAAAAGAATACACAACGCAGTTTCTTATCTGCTGTTTTTAATTCTACAGCTTTCTGTGGTCTAAATCTTCCATTTGGATAAATATCTACATTTTCAAAACCAGCAGCATCCATTTCAGCCTTCATACTTTGGGTCTCGACATAGATTTTCTTGTATCCCATTGCACATTTTCTGTACTCTAGGTCAACCGACATATCATGCGAAGCTGTTCCTCCCATTATCATAATAATCGATTTTCTCATCGCCTTACGGTTGAGATAGTACAGCACTTGTGTAAAACGCTTTCTTGTTATTTTCCCAGAAACACCTACTACAAACCGATTTCTCGGGTTCAAAAGGTGAAATACTAGGCGCCCCGCTTCTTTAATATCTTTGCGCTTAACTCTATTAAAATCTACTTTCTTTATGGGGATTTCTTTCTCAAGCGCAGTATAGAGGTTTTGATTTTTTATTGTCACTCCACCATAGCCAGGCGGAAATGCTCCCATGTATACAACACTCATATCACACCTCTGAAACAATAAATTTCATCTTCCCATTCTTTGTTTTCGGAATTTCTTCAACATAAGCTATTTTGTAATCGATTCTACCGGCAAGATACTCGCTAATATCTCGTGTCAATACCTGTTCATCTGCTTGGGTATAATTCTTGCCTTTCACAATTTTGAACTCCACCAAATCTAGGGACTTTTGAACAATTTGAGCTTCCGTAATATTAACTTGATCCTTGAACACAAAGTCTAGTCTTCGAATCACTCCACTGCGAAGTTTGATATTATCTTCTTCTCTTCCATCGATGTGAAGAATTTCTCTACCTTTTTCGGTTTCCTGGTATCGTACCAGATCCCTTGTGTCATATCGCAGGAGCGGCATCGCATAGTTTGTTAAATTTGTTCCAACAACTCGATATACTTCCGGAGTTTCAGTTTCGAGGAACTCGACAGCATATAAATCCTCGATTACATACATATGTCCATCTGGGTACTCTCGGAATGTCGCCACTTGTTCTGTCATTGCGTAACCCTGAATCGGTCTTGTCCCAAAGGCACGACCCATTTTATCCAACTGAGCTTCTGTCACATTTTCGCTGGAAAGTTGGATATACTTTGGCGAAAAAGATAATCTAATATTATTGTCAATCAGATACTGCGCCAACGGCAAAAAAGAAGAAGGATAGCCATGCCAAAATTCTGGCTTGTATTTTTCTAAGCCTTTAATGTAATCCGGATAGTTTTTCTCACACAGATGCCATGCGCTAAACATAACTTCTTTCATCGCATAGTTAACACGATAAAACGGTGGCTTGTTACACTCTTTTGGAACAATAGACCGTCCGCCAAAATAGGCATTCCACTCGTTCCCTGTAAGCTCGAGATCCTGTTCATACCGCTGAGCCTCTGCCCATTGCATTGCATAGGCTTCTTTGCTGTATAAAAATTTCAGACTACTACCCGTTGTTCCGCTTGTATGCATATGATAGCAATCACGTTCAGAGACATTATCTGCTGTAAGTTCTTTTCCATGATTTCGAACAATATCCTTTGTTAGGATCGGGAGCAACTTTAAATCATCCAAAGTCTTGATATTCTTATAATCAATACCAAGTTTATCAAACAGACTGTGGTAATACGGAACGTGATAATAGCAGTGCTCCACCATTCGCTGAATCTGCTTATCCCGATATTCGCACTTCTGGGCATAGGTCCACTTGTCTCGCTCCATAAAATCAGGAAGATACTTCTTCGTCAACGCTCCATATTTTTTTCTTTTGACTCGAATTCCTTCAATTGTGCAAGCTACATTCTGTAAAGTGACAGGCAAACTATCATAGACTTTCATTTCATCCATTCGATTTATCCCCTTATCTTCATATCTTTTATACTAAAAGCGATTTCCTTAGCACACTGTAACTTTGTATCGCTACAGTAAATTGATACAAAAATAAGGAAACAAAAAGATGTCTGTTTCTTTATACCCCCCAGATTATCAATTATATTAGCAATATTATTTTCAATATAATACTTTTCTCCCGATTTTTTACTATTTAGCCGCATTCTCTGAAGTAGCACGTCATTATTATCTAATTCTTTGATTACTTTCACCAGTTCGCAGCTTGTGTTTTGGCATAGAACCATACCATCAATTCCATCTGTAATCAGTTCCGCATTATGGCTTCTATTGCTAACTATTTCTGCCAGCCCAGCAATTTTACCCTCAACGAGAATTCCAGGTACACCTTCAGTGTCCCATTTTGTTGGAAACAGCAAAATATCATACTGTGATAACACCGCATAAGTGTTATCGCTACTTCCCTTAAAAATGCCTTGATACTTAACATTAGGTAAATCATTTACCGTAGCAGTAAATGTAGCCTGATAGCCTTCAGTCACATTACCATATATATCAAATTCAACCTCTGGTAGCATATTAGCAGCTTCTAAAACAATATCTACACCTTTTTCCGGTTGAACAGACGAAAAGAAAACACACCTTAATGGCTTTTGATGTCTGTGCATCGGTATATCATATTGCGGTCGAAATCTACAATTTGGGTAAACAGCAACATTTTGCATTCCTGCTGCTTCTAGATTTTCTCTCATTCCTTCTGTCTCCACATACACCCGTTTAAAGCAAGACATTACTTTTTTGTAAGCACTATCCTTTGCAATATTTTTATCATCTATCCCGCCCGTTACCAAAATTATAGATCTTTTCATGGACTTTCTATTTATAAAATATAGTAATCGGGTAAAGTTCCTTCGAGTATTATTTCCAGTTGAAACTCCAATAATAAACACATTACTTCTATCAATCAGAGCACCAAAAAGCCTTACCAATTCGCGCGTACTTTTTCGTTTTGTGATTTTATGAAGGTCTATCTTCTCAATTTGCATACCTGCTATAGATAACGCTTCATATAAATCTCTATTTTTATTTGTTACACCGCCACCCGTTATGGGAAACGGCCCGATATAAACAACTTTCATCTTATTCCTTTCTTCATACACACTTTGATTGCAATTTTCCTAATTGCGATGATAGGCTGCGCAAAAAAGGGTTTAACATCTTTCTTATCGAAAAGATCTATTACGCTAATCCCACGTCCTATTTTTTGGCATTCTTTGTAGCTGACATTTTTCGTATTGCGAAATGAAACAGCTTCTTTTAAAGGAAAATGCCAGCAACATCTCTTCCCAGTATCCTTCTTTTCTCTAAATACACTTGCATCCACACATTTAGGCGTGAGAATCGCAATCGATCCCCACGGTCTTGGATTAATGTCCAATACATATATCTGCCTTGTAAACTCATCCTGCTTCAAGTCAAACTGCAAAAAACCTGTGTATTTTATCTCTCTCAAGAATCTTGCAGTTGCATTCCTTATTTCATTGCGAAGCACATCATCTACAATTTCGATTGTATAGCAACTTACACCTTGAGGATATTGTCTTGCTTGAACAAAAAAGACTTCAGTAATTGGTGTTCCGTCCTTAAAATATCCACCATATCCATATTCCCAACGATTATCTCCATTTATATACTTTTGGAATAGGATTTCGTCTATCTTATAGCCCGCATTTTTAGCTTCATTCAAAAAAGAAGTCAATTCTCTTTGGTTGTTGATTACTCTTATTTTCTTTAATGGAGAGTGTCCCCTCTTAATATTTGGTTTTGCGGCGATGGGATAGTCCACATTATTACAATCTATATCTCTTTCACTGTATATTGCTGGAAACTGAACACCAATCTTTTCACAATAATTTATGAGTTTTTCCTTATCGAATATTAATTCAAATACCTCTGTTCCAGGCTCTGACATATCTATTGATTTAAAGAGATTAGGATTTTCCTCCAAAAACATTGTGAGATACTGGTCGCTACAGATATATCCTCCGATACTCAGATTTTCTTGCCTAGAAATCTCGTTGATAGCTTCTTCAACACCACCTATTGTTTCTGTTGCGTAATACCCCTTTAATACATTAGAGTATCTACCGATATCATCAGGCTTTCCAATCCCATATATGATTTTATTTTCCTTATTTAATTGCCGTGCTAGAAAAAGTCCAGCCGGCCCCATACCAAAAACAATGATTACCTTTTCCGCAAGCATCGCAAGATTCCTTTCTCATATTTTAATCCATTTGCATCAGTAACGCTTTCCCGTCATATTTCTTAACAGCCACAGGATAGCACCACAGTTCCTCCATTTTTCCTCTTGGAAACTGAATGGCCCCATATTGCATCAGCTTCATTGGCAACGCATCCTTCTTAAACTTTTCTATCGTCTTAAAGTGCATTTCATCATCGATTTCAATCAAATAAACCTCATCCGAAAGAATCCCCTCACCACGTTTAGATGATATCCACGAGGTCACTCCACGGTTATTTTCATCTGGCTCTACAGCCGTTGAAAGATAGTATTTTCCCTTAAATTCTGTACCATAAATGCATGAGCCATTTAATGCGCAGATTTTTTGTGGCTCACCTTTCCCATCAAGCAGATAGACATAGTTTTTCTCATTTACAGCATCTGTCGCATACAGCAACCCTTTTGGTGTGTCAAACCCAACAACAGCTCTATACTGTTGCTGTCCAATTTTCACTGGCTCTACTTGATCAAATGCTGCATTCGCTTTGTAGATTCCGGCACGCTTTTCCTGATCTCCCGTGAAAACGTAGTATCCACCAGACAGTTTCGGGATAATATTGTGGATGTGCCTTACCTGACCACTTTCAAAGCTGAAGACGGTTTCCACCTTGCTATCTTTGGTCAAACCATATATATTGACGAAATCTTGCTCCGCATTCGGGCCATAGTCGCCCCAAAGCGCAACCCACTTTTCTCTCCCAACACATATATTTAGAGGATCGGAAAAGCCTTCTCTGGACGAGAAAATATCCTTCACGATATGTTTTTCCACATCCACGACCTTTATTGTGCGATGACCAACCAGAAGCATCTGGCTTTCATTAATTGGCATAGCATATTTAGGCTCCGTTCGAAATAGTCTCGCCAGCACCCGCAGGGACTCTTTTGTTGTATTGGGATATACTGGAATAACTTTTTCTGGATGGTTCTCTACCAATCTATAGATAAGTCCCTTTCTGTACAGATAGAGTGCCTCTTTTATATAGCAGAGGGGCTTATATCCCGATAATTGTTGTACTGCCATTGATAGTCCTCCAAATCAAATACATATCTCTACAGAAATATTTCCAGTTCCTTCATATTTAACAGCTTCAACCGAG
>JAQXLK010000203.1 GCA_029012085.1 Clostridiales bacterium | reverse complement strand
ATCTAGAACAAAGCAAAGAAGCTTAAGCGGCTTACAAATAGAACCGGAGGATGATATCATTCTCCGGTTCTGTTTTATTCTTTTTCTATTTTCTGTGTCCGTTCTTCCAAAATCATCTCTACGATACGCATTCCCATTACCCCAAACAATGAACCTAACAGCATACCTGCCAATACATCCGACGGAAAATGAACATAGAGATATAATCTTGAAAATGCAATCATAAAAGCCATAACTCCGGCTAATACTTTGTATACCTTCTTAACCGGCATCAATAATATTACTGTAAAAAATTCAAACGCTACCACTGTATGTCCGGACGGAAAAGAAAAATCATTTAACTTCTCCACTAAAAGTGTGATATCTTCCACTCTGTCATAAGGTCTTATTCTCTCCACCATATTCTTAATCAGCATATTACAAAAAACCAATCCCAAGCCTAATGCAGATGCCAGCCACGCTCCCCATCTGCGTGTTTTCGGAATCGCAATCATAATTACTGCTATCACAATAAAAAACCATCCTTTATTTCCCAGAAACGTAATCATTGGCAACAGCCTATCTAATAATTCACAGCGTAAGTGCGCCTGTATCCAATCCAATATCATAAAATCCACCTTTGTAATCCAATCCGTTAACATAACGTATCTCCTTTACTGCTTATTAAAATATAATAATTTGTATTTCCAAACAATTCCTTTACACACGTTCATTATCTAAACAACAACAAACACCCTTCCACAATATGGTAAAAGCTTTATATAGCACCGTCCATTCATTACCCGTACATCCTCTGTATTTGAATTCTCTGTTCCGCCATAAATCTCCCAGTTTGTATTCAAAAGCTCATGAAGCATATGATTTCCCTCTATCCGGAACATATAATGATCAAAACATGTATCACTAAAATTGAACACTGCTAATATCTGTTCACCACCTGCATTCCGCATAAATGCATACACTAATGCCTCCCCTGACTGTGCATCTATATATGAGAAACAATTTTTATTGTACTCCTCTATAAATAATGCCGGATGGGAAAGATAAATATGATTTACATCCCTTGAAAATCTCCTAAACATCTGGTGCATTGGAAAAGGTGCAAGTTCATCAAAATCCTGTGGACGATATTCTGCCCATTCCCGAAACTGTCCAATTTCATTCCCCATAAAATTAAGCTTCTTTCCCGGATGACAAATCATATAGGCAAACAGCGCCCTGCACTGTTGAAATTTTTCTTCGTACGTTCCATACATTTTATCTAATATTGTTTTCTTTCCATGCACCACTTCGTCATGAGAAAAGGGAAGCAGATATAGTTCATTACTAAAATAATGCATAGAAAACCAAATATCATTATAATGTAACCTTCTTTCCTCCATAGGATAACCAAAAAACTGCAACGTATCGTGCATGAAGCCCAAATCCCATTTGTAGTCAAATCCAAGTCCTCCATACTCCACCGGAACCGTTACTTTCAGATAATTTGTAGAATCCTCAGCAATCAGAATAGCCGATGGATGAATGTTATGCAGACCCTCATTCAAGCTCTGTACAAAATGAAGGGCCTCTTCATTGATACCACATCTCTCCTGGCCTCTCCAATATATAATATTAGAAACAGCATCCATCCGAAGTCCATCCACATGATATTCCGTAAGCCAGTAATTTGCACAAGACTTTAAAAAACTTGCAGTCTCGCCTCTTCCATGAGCAAAATTAAGAGAGCCCCATTCACTATATTCCACATCCAAAAAAGGTAGTTCATAAAGGGCTTCTCCATCAAAAGCAGAAAGTCCATATTCATCCACAGCAAAATGGACCATTACAAAATCCAGAATTACACCAATGCCTGCCATATGACAGGTATTAATAAAGTTTTTAAGCCCTTCTGGTGTTCCATATCTTGATGTCGGTGCATAAAATCCGGTACTCTGGTATCCCCATGATTCATCCAAAGGATGCTCATTTAGCGGCATAATTTCCACATGTGTATATCCCATCTCTTTCAAATATGGAATTAAATCCTCTGCCATCTCTTCATAACGATACCAGCGTTGTCCTTTCGCTTTCCATGAACCGAAATGAATCTCATAAATATGCATCGGTGCATCATATAACTTTGAACGATGTATCATCCATTCTTCATCTGTAAAAATATCCTGCCTTTCCCTTACCACAACAGATGCCGAACAAGGTCTCAGCTCCATGGAAAATCCATAGGGATCCGCTTTGTCGGTCCAAGTTCCGTCATGATGATAAACACGAAACTTATACATATCACCTTCACAAGCTTCCGGTACGGTAAGTGTATATACTCCACCACGCCCACTGCCATGCATCAGCTGGTCATGCCATCCATTAAATGAACCAATCAGTGCAACCTTTTTTGCTCTTGGAGCATATACACGAAATACTACTCCATCTGACAAAATGTGTGCACCAAAATATCGATATGCATACCATTCATTTCCGTTATAAAATTCTTCCAGTTCCATATGCACACCTCAAGTCCTTCTTATAAAACAAACAAAACAGTTACATTGAATTCATTCAATGTAACCGTCTCACCTTACATTATGTAAACTTTTTTCTAGTGGATATCATTACAAAATTGCTTATTCATTCGCATTCGATGGACACTCTGCTTTTTGAAGTAGTTTCTCATATTCCTCGATTGGAATTGGCTTACTGTAATAAAACCCCTGCACAATCTCACAACCGGCATCACACAGCATATCCCGCTGAAACTCGTTCTCTACTCCTTCTGCCAGTACAGTAATACCTAAATGGTGTGCCATGCTGATAATGTCACCAATCATAAGCTTTTCTTTCTCACAACTTGCATCCACATAACCATCCGCAAAGCTTTTATCAAGCTTAAGTGTATCTACCGGCATCTTTCTCAACAGCCCCAATGACGAATATCCGGTACCGAAATCATCCATAGAAAGCATAAATCCTTCTTTTTTGATTTCACTCATCGTCTCTAGCAAATAGGACATATTATCAAAAGCTGCACTTTCCGTAAGCTCTAAATCAATATACTGAAATGGTACGTTATATTCTCTAACCATATTTGCAATATCCTTAACCAGATTGTGGTTCGTGAGCTGTACACGAGAAACGTTCACTGAAATCGGACAAAGTTTGTAGCCTTTCTCTATCCACTCCTGAAACTTTTCGCAAATCTTTCTTAAAACAAACTGGTCAATCAATCCAATGGAACCATCCTCTTCAAAAACAGGAATAAACTTCCCTGGAAGAAGAAATTCTTTCTTCTTATAATTCCATCGAACCAAAGCCTCTGCTCCTGCAAGCGTATTATCCTTCAAATAATACTTTGGTTGAAGATATACTACAAAATCCTCATTATCCAAGGCTTCCTGCAAATCGTCCTTAAGCTGTTGCCTGCGAATCATTTCTTCCTTCGTATGTTCATCATAGGCTATAATGTTCTTTACATTATTCTTCTTTGCATGCGCTTTTGCAATTTTTGCACAGTCAAACATTGCAAATGCACTGTCATAATTCCCTTCCTGCTGTACCAAACCACAAGAAAATTGCACATGATAGTTTTCGTTATCAGGCAGATGTCCAATTTCATGAAACAAAGTCTTCATCAACTCTTCACAAGCTGCAATCGAACAATTATTAACAATCACTGCAAATATATCATTCTCGCAACGGCAGGCAAACTCAAATACCCCAGCAAATTCCTTTAACTTATCTCCTACAAATTGAAGATACTCATCTCCCTTATCATATCCCCATAAATCATTTATCAATTTAAAATCCTTCACATCAAAAACCGCCAGAACGAAAGCTTTCTTTTCCCTAATCTTACTATCAATCATCTTGTTCATCTGTTCTAAATTCGGCAATTGTGTCAAATCATCCACAAATGCAATCTTATACATCTGCTGACTGCTCTGAAAGCGGCTAAACTCCATGATTCCTATAACAATAGTACACAATATCGCTCCAGGGATAGGACTTTGCAACACTGAAAAGCTTATGGTAATAATCACAACAGAAATAAGGACAAATATAATAGGTTTCCACACAGATTCATTTCTAGTAAAGTCCAATACATCACCCCTTTTCCATTATTTACACACAAAAATATACAAATATTATACGTTATTTTTTCATAACCGTCAACTTCCTGCATATACTAAAGAGAAGTTATTATTTGGAGTTTTAAATGGATTACAACAAACAGCATCCACTCTCTCAAATAACATGCGGTAACAGTCTCTCCATGTTGGAAATGCTAATTCCCTATGTAGATTATCCATTTAAGCTTCCTCTGGCTCTCTTAATTAAATTTGCTGAAATTCGTATCATTATCAATACCTTCCAAAATATAGATTTAATTGAACACTTTGGATTACACAATCCAAACAATAATCCAATGGATATGCTGGGAGCCCTTACCGGTATTCCTCCGGATATGTTAAACATGTTAATGAATATGTCAGAAACCGGATTTTCCGGAATGGATTTTCCATTTGGTGCCAATGCGAATTCTTTTCACGGATTTGAAGCAAATGATTCAAGCAGCTTCGATGACCGGATTCACCAGATTTTTTCAGAATATGATAATCAAATGTAAAGGAGTATAAAATGGAATTTAATGAATTTGCTTCTACCAAAGAATTTCAAAATCTTCACCCGCTTAAACAGCAGATTATAAAAGAATTGGTACAAAAATCCCAGAAAGCACCACTTGAGATGATGCTTCCCAAAGTAATGAGTATCAATAAAGAGCTGGGAAAACGAAATTTAGGTTTTACAAAAGAGGAAAGTCGTCTTCTTATCAATATATTAAAAGAAAATATGACCCCTGCTGAACGGCAAAAGGTCGATATGTTTATGGGATTTCTGTCACACTGACGTAATACACACTCTCCAAAAGAATAGCTGCAAAAATTTGCAGCTATTCTTGTCTATACAACATACTTTTTTCTGCGGTGGATTGCAAAGAGCAACCTTCTCCTAGCCGCCGCAGTGCAATACTCCTGAAAAATTAATTTTTTCTAAACTCAAGTAATTCCAATCCCTCATTATGTTCCAAAACAGTATTGATGGTCCACTGATTTGTAAAAAGTAGTAACGGATTACCCTTCATATCCTTTACTTTTTTCACTTCATTCACTCGCTTTAATGCATTCACATCCGTGGTTGGATCTTTAATCCATCGAATAAAGTTATACGGTAATGGCTCTAGCTTAATCTCACATCCATACTCATTTTCCAAACGGTACTTTAACACTTCAAACTGAAGTACACCAACCACACCTACAATAATTTCAGACATTCCGGCTGTATATTCCTGAAAAATCTGAATCGCACCCTCCTGTGCAATCTGGGTAACCCCCTGTACAAACTGTTTTCGCTTCATCGTATTAAGCTGTACGACTCTTGAAAAATGTTCTGGTGCAAAGGTTGGAATCCCTTCATATTCAAACTTCTTTCCAGGTTTACATAACGTATCTCCTATTGAGAAAATCCCAGGATCAAACACACCAATTACATCTCAGGCATAAGCTTCCTCTACTATCTTACGATCTTGTGCCATAAGCTGCTGTGGCTGAGATAATTTCATCTTCCGCTTGCTCTGCACATGATAAACATCTTTGCTTGCATCAAATTTACCAGAACAAATCCGCATAAATGCAATACGGTCACGATGTGCCTTATTCATATTTGCCTGTATCTTAAATACAAACGCCGAGAAATCCTCACTCATCGGATCAATCGGTCCTTCATTGGACATTCTTGGAAGTGGTGAGGTTGTCATCTTAAGAAAATGATTCAAAAAAGTCTCAATACCAAAGGTGTTAAGCGCCGAGCCAAAAAATACCGGAGTCAGTTCTCCTTTGCTTACACGCTCTAAATCAAGAGGTTCACTAGCCCCATCTAAAAGCTCTACCTCTTCCATCAACTGATTATACAGAATCTCTCCAATATCAGCCTGCAAATCAGCATCATCAATAGAATAGTCTGTCTCCACTGCTTTTTTAGCACCACCGGTTGATACCGCCTGAAACTTAGATACCATTCTTGTTTCTCTGTCATATACTCCCTTAAAGTCTTTACCCGAGCCAATCGGCCAGTTCACTGCACAGGTCTGGATTCCTAATACATTTTCAATATCATCTAACAATTCAAAGGTATCCTTTGCATCCCGGTCCATTTTGTTTATAAATGTAAAGATTGGAATGTGACGCATTACACATACCTTAAACAGCTTAATCGTCTGTGCCTCTACACCTTTTGAAGCATCAATCACCATAACGGCAGAATCTGCTGCCATAAGGGTTCGATACGTATCTTCCGAGAAATCCTGATGTCCCGGTGTATCGAGAATATTAATACAATAACCATCATATTCAAACTGTAAAACAGATGAAGTTACTGAAATACCTCTTTCCTTCTCAATATCCATCCAGTCTGATACTGCATATTTAGAATTTGCTTTTCCCTTTACGGAACCTGCGGTATTGATTGCACCACCAAACAACAGAAATTTCTCTGTTAATGTAGTCTTACCTGCATCCGGATGAGAAATAATCGCAAAGGTTCTTCTTTTTTCTATCTCTTTCTTAAAATCTGCCATTTCTACTCCTTATTTGTTACATTTTATACTTTTTCAAGTCAAAGCTATGGATTTTATCAAATCCAAAACATCCACCAAACTAACATGCGAAAAGAAATGCCGCACAACATTTCTCTCTATTCGTGCGACATTCCTATAATATAGCTAAAATTATTTTGCCACAATGTTCACAATCTTACCCGGAACATAAATCTCTTTGATAATATTAAGTCCTTCTAACTTATCTGCTACCGCTTCCTTACCGGCTGCAATCACATCATCCTTTGCTGCATCTGCCGCAATGTCAATGGTTGCACGGGTTTTTCCGTTAATCTGGACAGGAACCGTAATGGTATCTTCCTTCATAGCGGACTCATCATAGGTTGGCCATCCTGCATGGAATACAGAATCCTTCTCACCTAACATCTCCCAGAGTTCTTCACCAATATGTGGAGCAAATGGTGCAATCAGTCGGGTAACAGTCTTTAATGTCTCTATATCCACGCCACCCTTCTTGGTAAGATCAACCAGCTTATTATTATACTCCATAAATCCGGATACAACCGTATTCAGACTAAAGCTCTCTAAACGTGTAGTGATATCATATACCATCTTGTTACGAAGCTTAATAAGCTCTGGTGTCTCTGCACCTGGATTTTCAATATTCTTAACCGCCATATTGTAAAAACGGGAAAGGAAACGATATACGCCATCAATTCCTCTGTCATCCCAGATTGAATCTAACTCTGGTGGTCCAATGAACAACTCATACATTCTAAGGGCGTCACAACCGTAATCATTTACCATATCATCCGGAGATACAATATTGCCAAGGGATTTACTCATCTTGGTTGCTGCTCCGGTCTCACGGTCGCGTCCACAAATCATACCCTGATTAAACAGCTTCTTAAATGGCTCATCAAAATCAACCACACCAATATCATGCAGAAATTTGGTATAGAAACGGGCATACAATAAATGAAGTACCGCATGCTCCACACCACCAATGTACATATCAACCGGAAGGTATTTGTCTGCTTTTTCTCTATTCACTAACTCTTTGTCATTCTTGTTATCAACATAACGTAAGAAATACCAAGAAGAACCTGCCCACTGCGGCATTGTATTCGTCTCACGTTTTGCCGGCTTACCACAACATGGACATGTTGTATTTACCCAGGAGTCAATTGCTGCAAGTGGAGATTCACCGGTTCCGGTTGGCTCATACTTCTCCACATCTGGAAGCAATACAGGAAGATCTTCTTCCGGTACCGGAACTGCGCCACAATCCGGACAATGAATAATCGGAATTGGCTCACCCCAGTAACGCTGACGTGAAAATACCCAGTCACGAAGCTTATAATTGGTGGTTTTCTTACCATAACCCATCTTTTCAATCATGGCCGGTGCTTCCTTCTTAAGCACTGCGGACTCCATACCATTCCAGTCACCAGAATTAATCATTGTTCCCGCTGCCTCAGTATAAGCCTCTGTCATATTCTCAATTTCTTTACCATCCTTCGCAATAACCTGGACAATTGGTAAACCAAACTTCTTTGCAAATTCAAAGTCACGGTCATCATGTGCAGGTACACACATAATCGCACCTGTACCATAATCTGCAAGTACATAGTCAGATAACCAAATAGGAGTCTTTTTGCCATTTAACGGATTAATGGCATAAGAACCTGTAAATACACCTGTCTTTTCCTTATCCTGCATACGGTCTACATTAGACTTCATAGATGCATCATAAATATACTTCTCAACCGCTTCTCTCGTCTCATCCGTAGCCAGCTTAGCAGCTAAAGCATGCTCTGGGGCTAATACCATAAAGGTTGCTCCCCAAAGGGTATCCGGACGGGTTGTATACACTGTAATGCTTTCATCCATGCCATCAACCTTAAAGTCAACCTCTGCACCATGGGATTTTCCAATCCAGTCAGCCTGCATTTTCTTAACCTTCTCCGGCCAGTCAAGCTTATCAAGGTCTGCTAACAGTCTGTCTGCATAAGCAGTAATCTTTAACATCCACTGACGAAGATTCTTCTTTGTAACTTCACTGTGGCAACGCTCACATTTACCATCTACAACTTCTTCGTTTGCAAGACCGGTCTTACATGACGGACACCAGTTAATCGGCATCTCCTTTTCATAAGCCAGACCCTCTTTGAACATCTTTACAAAAATCCACTGTGTCCACTTATAATAATTCGGATCTGTGGTATTTACTTCTCTATCCCAGTCATAGATTGCAGCAATCTCATTCATCTGACGCTTGAAATTCTTAACATTCTCTTCAACTGCAACACTTGGATGTACTCCATTCTTAATCGCATAGTTCTCAGCCGGAAGACCAAATGCATCCCATCCCATTGGATGAATCAGATAATATCCCTGCATCATCTTATAACGACTCCACACATCACTGATTACATATCCTCTCCAGTGACCTACATGTAAACCATTACCAGATGGATATGGGAACATATCCAGACAGTAATACTTAGGCTTCTTGCCATCTTCCACATTGATTGGGTCCTTTTCCCATTTCTCACGCCATTTTCCTTCAATCAGCTTGTGATTATATGCTGTTGCCATCTTCACGTCCTCCTAAATTGTATCGTAAAGGGATATCTGTTCTTCTTTCCCTTCCCTGAACCTGTTCACTATAAGGAATTCCTTTTATTTCCTTAACTTACTCATTGTACCATACAATCTTCTTTTGTCAAGAAATCCTCTATAGCAACGGTGCAATTGATTTTGCAAGACTTCCAATTACTTTTATCCACCAATGCTCTTTTCGTATCGTGTCAAATGTCACTTCTCTGCATTTATTAAGCGTCTCCTGGAAATCCGTTTCTATATCCGGAATACATTCAACATCATAAAGATATGCCGCACATTCAAAATGATGGTACAGACTTCGGTAATCAAGATTAATGGTTCCAACTACACCTTTGCAGTCATCGCTTACAAAAACTTTTGCATGAACAAAACCAGGAGTATATTCATATATTTTTACTCCGGACCTTAATAATTCCTTATAGTGTGTCTTTGCTAATGCGTATGGTATCTTTTTATCCGGAATTCCCGGCAGGATAATTTTCACATCTATGCCACGCTCTGCTGCAAACTGAATTGCTGCTTTCATTTCCCCATCTAAAATGAGATACGGTGTCATAATATGTACATATTTTGTTGCCTGATTCAGAATATCCATGTAGATTCGCTCTCCCACTTTGTCGCGGTCTAACGGATAATCTCCATAGGGTAATACATACCCTTTTGCAGGGCGGATGCATTCTCTCGGATATGCCAGATATTTCTTATCCAAATCTACAGATTTCTCATCCACATTCCACATTTGCAAGAACAGCAACGTAAAACTCTTTACCGCTTCTCCCTTAAGCATAATGGCAGTATCCTTCCAGTGACCATATTTCTCCTTCCGGTTAATATACTCATCTGCCAGATTCACACCACCCGTGAAGGCTGTATGTCCGTCTATCACTAAAATCTTGCGGTGGTCGCGGTAATTATAGTGTGTCGATACAAATGGTGTCAATGGTGAGAACATTTTACATTGAATCCCCAGTTTTCTTAATCGCTTCGGATAGTCATGTGGAAGAGTTGAAAATTCACAGGTACCATCATAGAGCAAACGAACCTCAACTCCTTCTTTAACTTTCCTTGCCAGCACTTCTAACACTTTTCCCCACATTAAGCCTTCTTCCACTATAAAATATTCGAGGAATATAAACTTCTTTGCCTGCTCTAACTGTTTTAACAATTCTTCAAATTTGTATTCACCAAGAGGGAAATAAGTAACTTCCGTATTCTCATAGACCGGATAACAGCCTGTTCTTCCCACATAATGTACTAAAGTGGCACTTTCCGGATTGTCCTTTTTTAACCGTTCTAACACTCCCTTATCCTGTATCAGGCTTTTTCTTGTGGTATCGATTAACTGCTGCATTCTTACTTTAACAGCCCTATGTCCGATATCCAGACGGGTATACAAAAGAAAGAGTGCTCCAAAAAATGGAAACAGCATAATCACCATGAGCCATGTCAGTTTCACATCACTATCAAAATCACAGTTAAACAGATAAACAACCATAATCGCTATGAATGCTATCACACCACCCACAAAATGCGGTAAAAAATGACTGAACCACTTAAACACACTTAAAATCAAAAGAATATTTATAATAAATAATATAAGAATCAGTCCTAATCTGCTAAATACAATATTGATTACTCCCTGTTTGCTCTTTTTCCATAATGAAATCCCTGTATTTTCTTCCTGTTCCATGCTGTTTTTTCACACTCCTTCTTTTTGTTGTCATATTCTGATTTTTCTTTTCATATCACCAACAATTACCATCATAAAAATCGAAATTCTGCAGATTTTTATAATCCTCTAAATTCTGATTCCGTTCATTTAACCCCTGCTGCTCTATCTCTTCATACTTCTTCTCTATATTTTTCTCTTCTTCTGAATTCTTCTCTTGTTCTTCAGAGGTCTCTGTATCCGACTCTTGTTCGTCCTTTTGCTCCTTCTCTGCTTCTTCGGGATTATTCAGCCTATCCAAATACGCATCAATCTCATTTTTTAAGGTTTGTGCATCACCACTATGCCCATGATCATCCTCCATATTTGCACAACCTTCCTCCACTAAAATATCCCTCGCCGTCTCCAATATCATTATAATTTCATCTTTATTTTCCAGGGTAACATTTTCCATATCAATTGGTGTTACCATTACAAGTGCCATATTAATTCTTATGGCACATTCCTTATATTTCGGAACATAAGAATACAAAGCCTTCTGATAGGACTCCACCGCAAGTTCATATTTTCCCTGTTTATAAAATATATTTCCTTTATTGTAATAATATATGTATGGTTGTACAAATCCCAGTATAGAAATATCATTCTCACTAAAAATATCATTTTCGTAATGTTCTATCATTTTCTCATTTTTTACATAATTTACTGTCAAACCTGTAAATATGATAAATGAAAAACACCACAAAACCAGAAGTACCTTCTTCATGCTTTCCTCCAAATTATTTTTTTCGAATCAGTGTAATTGCTTCATATAATAATAAAATCAATAGTGGAATCACAAAAAAATAATATATATCTGTAGCAGTTTCCACCTGATTTGACGCCTTCTTTTCATCTGAACTTTTCTTTATTACCTCAGCACTGTTCTTAACATCATTTATAATAGAATCTAAACTTTTTCCCTGATTCCTATTCACATATTCTATCCCAAAATCCTTTGCCAGTTTTTTCAAATTAACCTCGTCAATTTTAGAAACTGCCGGTTTATTGTCATAACCACTTTCGTCTTCCACCAGAACAAGCTCATCATCATAGTTCTTTACATGCATATTTCCTCCGGCTTCCGTTCCATAGCCAAAAACGGCTCCATTACTGACATACTGTGCCACTTCCGTAAACGACTCCAAATTCGAGCCATCTGTTACTTCTCCATCACTAATAAAAAATAAAACAACCTTCGTATCTCTCTTTTCTTTAATATCCTGTAGCGTATGAAGCATTACATCCTTTGCCACATTCATGGAACTTCCTCTGGCATATAAATCATCCAGTGGATAAATGGATGCAATCGTACTCTTCACATACTCTGCATTATTTGTAAAAGGTGACAACAAATTGGCTGTATTGTGAAAGGAAATGACCGAAAATCTTGCTCCCGGAAGTTCATCGACAATATATTGACAATCCTCCTTCACACCTTCTAATCTCGTGTGTTTTCCGTCATAATCTTCAGCAAGCATACTAATCGTATCATCAATGACAAAAAGCACATGCACATTCATTTTCTGTTCCTGTACATTCACTACTTCCCCTGGAAGCATTATTCTTAAATTAATAACAAACAGCAATATGACAATCACAATCTGCCTGATATACGGCCATACTCCTTTTCTTTTTAAAAGAAGAAGTCCAATACAGATGATTGCCATTAGCCAAATTGGAATAATTGGATTTAGTATCATGTTTCCCTCTTTTATAATCTTAATTTTTTACTTACAACATACATAATCGTGCAGCTAATAACCAGAAGAATAAACGGAATCCCAGGATAGTCTACTTCTGTTACAAACGAATTCCCTTTTACCAGTCCTTCGCTCTTTGCTTCAATATTCTCAACAATCTTCTTAAAGGTTCCTAATTCCTCTTCAAGATAAAACTGACCTCCGGTTGCCTCTACAGCAAGCTTCATTTCCTGTAAATCAGTTTCATACATCTCCTTTGTGCCCACACCATACACAACAACATTCCTCTTTTTACAAAGTTCCGCCGCTTCCGGTAACGTAACAATCTGCTCACCATACACATCATTATCTGTTGCAAAAATAACAATACGTGGACGGTCTTTCTCCTCCGTAGAAAACTGAAATACACTTGATGCGAGTCCATCTCCAACTAATGAGCTTCCCCGCTCCTCATTTCCAACTAATGTTCCACTGGAAATGTACTGATCCCAATACAGGTAATCCTCCGGAAAATCACCGGATTTTCCTGCATCAATACGATTCTTCAAACCCTTTTCAATATTGTCCAGCTGTTCTATAATATACTCATAATCATCTGTCAAAGGCGAAACTAATACTGGCGAGGTGTTAAAAATGATAATGCCAAACCGCTCACCCTTTAGGTTTTCAACTGTATTTTTGAGCTGTTCTACCAGATTCTTATTCAAATAATCTACCGATGTAGAAACATCCAAGCTCAAAATGATATCCCTGCAATACCGCTCGTCTGTTATTTTTTTTACCTTATGAGGTCTTGCCAGTAACATAAACGCTGACATAACCGCAGTACAAATGGATAGGAGCAGCACACCCCTGTACAATCTGTATATACGCTTTTTTCGTTTATAATAAGAATCTTCCCTAAGATAAACGGCACTTGCAACCTTAATTCCACTTGCATATTCCTTCTTTTGCTTCTTTTTAATTAAATAAACAACTGAAATACACAATATAGAAAGAATTCCTATTAATATAAAAATGGGATGCTTCAATTCCATGTTTTCCATGTTTTTATAACCCTCTTTGCTTCCGTTATTGCCCGTTCAACTTCATCTCTTGTCTCTTTTGCAAACTCCGGATGGTAATACTCCGAAATCAACTTTTCTAATTCCGGCATTTGGGATTTGCGAATCTCTGTCAGTGTATAAGTGGTAACCTTTACTCCGGTTATCGCATACACAAATTCCCGGACACATCTGCTTAATTCCTGATAACAATCTCTTTCGGAAAGTTCTCCATTTTGATACTTTCGTTCAATTGTTTCAATCATATTTAAATATTCCGTTTTTACATCCATTTCATTTCTTTTTACAGGCACCGGTTGTATCGGTTCTGGCTTCTTATCTTCTCTCTTTTTCTTTCTTTTTACAACAAGTAAAACAATCAGAATAGTGAGAAAAATGAAAACCACTCCCATTAACACAATGGGCCATATTGAATATGAAAATGGATCCTGTAAATTAACCGACGTTTCCATACTACCTCTTTTCTGCTTTATGTTTATTCAGCAAATCTATAATCTCCCGTTCCAACTCTTTTTCATCATCTAAAGTTACATTGGCAATTCCATATTTTTTTAATTTTTCCACTGCTTCTCTTTCCATCCTTGCCTTGTTATCTGCCGCACGTTTTATCAGTTTTTTATCCGCTAACAAAAATTCAGAAAAATAGTCTTCTTCCTCCATATTGTAGACTTTTCCCGACTGCAAATCTGCATCACTTATCGAAAGAAGCAATATATCATTCGCCACCATAAGTCTCTTCAGATTTGTTTCTGTTATCGAATGAATGCCTTCTAAATCCGTTACAAGAATCAAAATCATTTTTCTTCTGAAATGACGAACCACATATTCTAAAGCAGCATTGATATCGGAGTGATTATCCAGTGTCACCGCTTTATGATATTTTTCCAGCATCATTTCAATATGTCCTAATCCTGATTGAAAGGGAATGTGACATATGGATTTTCCGTTAGAAAACATTGCGCTGATTTCATCTCCATTCCGGTTCACAAAATACGCAAGCGTACCTGCTCCCATAATGGCCAGTTCCCGTTTTTCTTCCAATCCATTCGAATCCGCAAGCATTCTGCAGTTGGTATCAAAAATCACCATAACATTATGTTTTTTTTCTGCAATATACTGCCGTACCAAAAGCTTATGACTACGGGAAGAAGCCTTCCAATCCACATCCTTGATATCGTCACCCGTGACATACTCCCTTAGCTCATCAAAATTCATACTTTTCCCCTTAAAAATAGACTTATAGGAACCATCCAGCATATTGGTTGAAGCCTTGCCGCTATAAATTCTTTGATATCTTTTTAAATTTCCTTGAATTTTTGATATGTATCTCATTTTCATGGCGTTTTTACTGCTCCCATAATCGCATCAATTATCGTTTCAACCTTCACACCATCTGCAACTGCTGCAAAATTTAACATAATTCGATGGCGAAGAACCTCATATCGCATTGTTTTCACATCCTCAGGCACACAAAAATCCCTTCCATTAATAACTGCAACCGCTTTTGCAACATTCATAAATGTAATCGCTGCTCTGGTACTTGCTCCCATCGTTACATATTGTGCAAGCTCAGGTGGTAAAATCTTACTTGTATTTCTCGTTGCCTGAACAATATCTACAATATACTTTTTAATCGCATCACTTATATAGACTTTTTTACATACATTTTGAAGAAATACAATATCATTTATCGTAGCTACATCCCTGCCTTTTGAAAAAATCTCCTGCTCTACACGATTCAGAATCTCTACTTCTGCTTTCTCATTCGGATAATCCAATTCCACTTTTAATAAAAAACGGTCTAACTGAGCTTCCGCCAATTCATAGGTTCCCTCCTGCTCAATCGGATTCTGTGTTGCGATTACAACAAACACCTCCGGCATTTTGTAGATTTCTCCTCCAATCGTCACCTCATGCTCCTGCATTGCCTCAAGCATTGCACTCTGGGTTTTTGCACTAGAACGATTCACCTCATCCAACAATACAAAATTTGCGAAAACCGGACCAATCTTATTTTCAAATGTATTTGTCGCCATATTGTAAGTCTGCGTTCCTATAATATCACTAGGAATCAAATCCGGTGTACACTGGATTCTTGAAAAAGAACCTGCCACAGCTTCCGTCATTACCTTAGCTGCCGTTGTCTTCGCCAATCCCGGTACAGATTCCAACAGGATATGCCCATTCGCCATCATTGCAATTAAAATGGAAACTCCAAGAAAATCCTGTCCTACAACCATTCCCTGATAATAGTCCAATAATTTGTCTACTATCTCCTTTGCCTTTTGAAACTCTTCACTTAAATTGTTCTGCATTTATCTCTTCTCCTTTACACACTGAAACGATTATTCATAAATTTAGCATATTTTTTATAACAAAACAATCAAATTATTCATATATAGCCTTTCCCTGATGAGACTATACTAAAACCTCCTCTAAGGGACGAGTCAAGAGTGTTTTTCTATATTATTCCAAAATTTCAACCTGACACATCTTCATGGTTGTTAAAGCAGCTCTATGACTTTCCGGCGTTACACCTGCACAACAGTTAGCATCTACCGTAACTTTAATTTCCGGATAAGTGGCTTTGATAATCAATGCGTTGGATACCACACAAATATCCGTACATAATCCAACAATTTCCACTTCTTCTAAATTATAATCTTTCCAATTCATGTATCCAAAGCTCGGTTTATCGATATAGATTGCATTTGGAACCTCTAATCCTTCTGCTATTTCCCAGCCTTCTGTTCCTTCAACACAATGTACAACAGGAAGATGCTTTCCTTCATTCGTTTCTAAATAATTATTCTGGTGCGTATCTCTAGTAAAAATGATTTCATCCCCATTTTGTTTGTACTGTGTAATCTTATTCTGAACATTTTCCACAATAGCCTCCGCTTCCTTCGTTCCAAGAGACCCGTTAATAAAATCTTTCTGCATATCTACTACAATCAATGTTTTTTTCATAAATCAGCACTCCTCACACTTATTTTAACTCAAGGTTAGAGGAAACATATATCCTCCACCCATTTTTCTTTGCATATTTTTTTGCCTTCGAAATAACTCCCTTCTTTGTTGCATATTCTAATACATATACCTGCTTCTTAACCTTCTTGACCTTTTTAAGGTAATCCGTAAAGTATTTTCTATTCTCAGCACGAGCCTTTCCAAATTTGTGATGTTCAAAATCTATTGATGTATAGACAGTCTCCTGATTCACCCCATCAAAAAGGTTACTCTTTTTCTTTTGAACACAGCGTGTTACAAAGGAATCGCCACCATTAATAATTATCATGCCTCCAGTTTTTCGGATACCAGATAAAGTTTTACACAATCCCTTATAAATATCATCAGATGGATATTGATAATACACATCACAATTATCTATAAAAAAACCGTCCACACCTTTCGCTTTTAGTTTATCAGCACGTTTTATGCAAAATTTCTGCCATTTTTTATTTGATATATCCATCCAATACTCACCCGGCCAATTATTATACGTATCAAGAGCAATATACTTGTAATCGTCATAGAAACTTCTGAATTTCTCAATGGAGCCAATATTAAGATAGGTATATACCCTTTTACATCCTGCTTTTTTAAGTTTTTTTATTTGGTTCGCCGAAAAATAATCTGCATCAATTACTACAGTATCGTATTTTCCCAGTTTGCGATAATTGAGCTTATCTGCTCCAATAAATACACCATATTCCTGTCTCTTTGATGCTGCCTTTCCCTCAGCAAATATAACATTTAACAGCAATACAAAAGCTATTACAAAACATATTCTTTTTAATACTTTTTTCATACTAAAAATATACCTTTCCTCTACAGATATCCTTCCAGTATCTTTAATCCTTCCTCTACATCCTGTCCCAGTATCTCCTGTGTTTTTTTATCTGTTGTAAAATATTCGATTATTTTCATTCAGATTCCTTTCTCTCATTTCACCCATATCCACAAACGACCATCAGCTCAAGCTAACCTGTCGGTTTCTTATCAAATTGAAAAGAGCAGTTGATTTCTCAACCACTCTAGTGTATAATTTACTCAAAGGTAATCGGATATGACTCCGATTTGCCCTCAGTGAAATTTAAAATTTTAAAGATTAGCACTCATCACTTTGGACGGTAAGGGGTGCTATTTCTTTTTGTTAATATGATTGTCTATGTAAGACAGTGCCGCAAAAACTACTAGCAACAAAGTAAGTACTTCTATTGTGTTCATAGGGCATCACCCTCCTTTATAGTACTAGAGGGCATCAAACAATCGGAAATTCACACCCGAATTTCTTTCAATTACACTATAATATCATAGCATATACTAAACAATTCTTCAAGGTAAACCAAAAAGTTATTTATTATACCAATTGAATTGCATATTAATTTTATTCATATTTCATACTTCAATAACAAATACAAAGTCTGCAATCGTATCTAGTCTAGAACCAAATTCACTGACAGTTCCTGTCTTTCTTGCAACCGTTCCGTCAATCATATCTGTAAATCCAGCTATCCCATATAAAACATAAAATGCAGTAGAAAATGCAGGAAAGAAAAACAACACTACGCTACACAGAATTCTGCTGCTTGTTATGATATTCGCCATGTATTCACCTCTTCCTTACAACTCAGGTTATGATAACAACCACACTTTTGCCACTTCCATATCATCATTCTATGGTCCATTCACCATATCTCACATCTTCCTGATGTCTGCAGTGTTGTCCAATCATTTTTTCCATCCAGATCATGTCATACCATGTATTAAATTTGTATCCGCTATTATGAAATGTTCCAACAAGATGAAATCCCATTTTTTCATGAAAATAGCAGCTGTCGTTACTTAGATGCTCATCCTCTTCCCTTGGAACTGCTATACATGCATTCATATTCAATACACCAATACGTCGCAAAGAGTTTTCCAATGCGTGATAGAGCAGTTTTCCAACACCTAACCTTCTTGCATCATTTCTGACATAAATCGTCACTTCTACAGACCAATCATATGCTTTTCTAGCTTTGAATTTATTCGCATATGCATATCCAAGAATTTTATCTTCCTCTACTGCTTTTATGTATGGCAAAACTGCTGAAATATTCCTAATTCTTTCTTGAAATTCAGACAAAGCTGGCACCTCATATTCAAATGAAATTGCTGTATCACGAACATAAGGCGCATATATTGAAAGAAGTTCTTCCGCGTCTTCTATAGTTACCCGTTCAATCTTCATACACTTACTCTCTCTCATATCCATACTTTTCCAGGTATACAAACCTTAGTTCTTCTGTAATCTTCCTTTCAGAAAAAACATTGTATCCCAGTTTCTCATATAATTCTATATTTCTTCTACTTTTTGTACTGGTAAAAAGCTCATACCGGCAAAATTTCAGCAATCGAATACACCACCGCTTTTCCTGCCATCTTTACCCTGTCCTTCTTTACCTCACAATAAAGCGTTCCAGTTCTAGCGGAAGCCTGGTATGCAGTTACTCTTGTCTTTCCAAGCTTATCTGCCCATATCGGCACTATCATACAATGTGTTGAGCCGGTAACCGGATCTTCTGTCACATTCAGTTTCGGTGCAAACACTCTGGAAACACAATCATATTCCCTGCCTTTTGCCGTTACACCTACACATAAACCTTCCAATAATTTTAACTTTTCCATATCCGGTTTCAGATTTTTAACAGTATCCTCCGAGTCCATTACCAACAAAATATCCCTGCTCAAATACGCCTCAATTGGTCTTGCACCTAATGCCTCTGCCATCTGATCTGTCACCGGAATTTTCTCAGATATAAAAGCTGGCAAATCCATCTCATAGGTATCTCCTTGACGCTCTACCACCAAATCCCCACTTAACGTATGAAATACAATTAAATTCCTATCCTTCTCATAAAACTGCATGATAACAAATGCCGTTGCAAGTGTTGCATGTCCACAAAGGTCAATCTCACCACCAGGAGTAAACCAGCGAAGCCGATATGCTCCATCTTCCTGTACGGTAAAAGCAGTTTCCGAAAAATTATTTTCCTTTGCGATATTTATCATCATTTCTTCCGGAATCCAGTTGTCTAGTACGCATACTGCCGCCTGATTCCCCGAAAAAACATTATCTGTAAATGCATCTACAATATATTGCTTCATTTTTTATCCTCCTATGTTTTAAAAACGACCGCCAACCCAGGTTAACGGTCGTTTTTTATCAATAAATATATAATCATATATGTATTTCGCTATCATAAATCTCTTCTACCTTATCCCTATCCAGCATAAATGCATCCACAATATCAGGATCAAAATCTACCCCTCTTCCATTTGATATAATATTATAGCATTCTTCCAAAGGCATCGCATCTCTATAACATCGTTTTGCTGATACAGCATCAAACACATCTGCCACAGCCATGATACGGGCACATAGCGGTATATCCAATCCACTCAGTCCATCCGGATATCCTTTTCCATTCCATTTTTCATGATGATATCTTGCAACCTGAAATGCCATATTCTCGTATTCACCATTAAAAAGATGCCCAAATGTATCTTCGATGATCTTCCCGCCAATCACCGGATGCTTTTTCATCGTATCAAACTCTTCAGCCGTAAGCTTCCCTGGTTTCTGTAAAATTGCATCCGGAATACCAATTTTACCAATATCATGCATTGGTGCAGACTGGGCAAGATTATCAATAAAATCCTTAGTAATCAGATTTTTGTATTTCTCATTTTTTCTCAGATTCTGGGCGATTAAAACAGCATACGCAGAAGATCGTCTGATATGTCCACCTGTGTTATCATCTTTATTCTCTACCAAAGTTGCAAATCCCATTACCATTTCATGGTGGTAGTGTTCCAAGCCATGAATTGCAGGATTCTCCATGTTAATATAGATACTAATCATAACCATCATAGCAGCAATACAAGTTACCAACGACTCTGGTGAAAAAATCTGTAACGCCATAATAATGACAATAAAAATCAAAGTAGTAGATAATGCTTTTCTTTTTTTCTTCGGTATATACCTGCATTTCATTATGATAACTGCTATGGTAAGGACACAGTAAAATGCAGCACAAATAAAGCTAACATAAACTGCTGTTCCCATAGAGTAATTTGTATATTGTCCATGTATGAATTTGAGTTCAGGAATGAAGTATATCGTTAAGCAAATGGAAATGATACTAGGCAACAAATATGCCACCATACTTCCTTTTCTTTTGGGCTTTCCTACCGTTTCAAATACCCAATACAAAAATAACAGAGTCGCAAAAATCTCATAAAATACGAACATTCCTAAATGAGCTAACAAATTAACTATTAACGGAATCCGTTCCTGAAAATTAATCGTACATGCGGTAATGCCGTCAAACAATATAGCTAATTCTGTTACGATAAATAATACATCAAATATGAAATTACAGTTATTCTTTTTACTGATTTGATTGAGATGATTTCCTTCCCTGATATATATAATCCCAATATATGCTAAAATCAGCAAACACATAATCTGTGTTTTACACCATTGTAAGATTATCATAAGTACCCCCTTATACAAAAATTTTCAATATAAGTCGTTATAAGGTATACTATATATATGGGAATGTATCTTGTCAATTACCAGATTATCTAGCATTAATTTTCTTCTAGAAAAATGAATACAGTCATGCTATTATAGCAATAATCTAGTATAGCGAATCATTTAATACCATTCAAATTCAAAGAAAGGAATATCCATCATGGGACAGAAAAATAACGATTACATTGCAATTCCAGCGCTTTTAAAGATTGAAGAAGGAGCACTTAACAGAATTGGAACTTACTTAAAAGAAAGTGATATCCGAAAGGTAGTCATTTTCTTTGGTAATGGTTTAATTGACATGTTCGGAAATACCGTTATGGAATCCTTACGTAATGCAGATATTGAAGTTTTAGAATATCAGGAACTAGATTCTGTGTGTTTAGAAGATATTACTACTCTGGCATTCAGTCTTCCTGCAAAGACACAGGCTGTAATCGGATTAGGTGGCGGAAAAGTAATCGATGCTGCAAAATATAGTGGTTTTCTGCGTAAACTTCCATTTATCAGCATCCCAACCTCTGCCTCTAGTGACGGCTTTTCCAGCGCAAGCGCTTCCCTAATTATTGACAACCGGAGAAATTCCGTTCCTGCCAGAATGGCATACGGCATTATTGTGGATACCGCAGTCATCAAAAGTGCACCGGAACGCTTTCTCTATTCCGGAATCGGGGATATGGTTTCAAAGATTACTGCACTTTATGACTGGCAGTATGAGGAAGACTTAGGACTTACAGAAGTAAATGATTTTGCCATGATGATTGCAAAGAAAGCTGTCAACAGTTTTGTGCGTACGCCTTTTACCAGCATCAAAGATGATTTATTCTTAAAAGAATTATTGGATTCCCTTGCCATGAGCGGTATTGCAAACGAAATTGCCGGAAGCAGTGCACCTACCAGCGGCAGCGAGCATTTAATCTCTCATGCTCTGGACAAATTGTTAGAACGTCCTCAGCTTCATGGAATCCAGGTGGGAATCGCAACTTATTTGATGAGCCTTGTACAGAATCACCGTTATAAACGGGTGCATACCATTTTGACGGATACCGGATTCTTTGATTTTGTGGAAACTTTAGAGCTTGATATCCATGATTATGAACGAGCTATTGATCTTGCCCCTTCCATTAAACCATTCCGACATACCTATCTGCATGAAGAAAAGTACAGGGTTAGAGCAAAAGAACTGCTGCATGAGGATGAGACATTACAGAGGATTTTTCGGAATTAAGCTTTGTTTTCCGATACAGCAGGCATACCTTGCATTCTTTTACTTTTTTCTCGCCCTTTTATATAGTTCCTCTGTTGCAATCCGTGCCTTTGCAACAATAGATTTCTTTGCATTTTTAGGAAAACAATAATACAGGATATTCATATCACCAATACAAATAACATCTCCCAACTCATACCAATAGTAATCTGCATATAAACTATAAGATACATTAGGTTGCTGTGTATAATGCAATTTCCCATTGCACCCATCCAGCCGAAATCCATTTTCACTATGACGCAGGCGACCTTCTCCCACCCGGTATATACACTGCAAATTCTTCATAATACAAATATCCACATCAATATCCAGGTGATATTTGCCATCCTCTATCTCTTTTATCACCTCATCCCGCTGCCACCGATACCAGTCCGGAATATGAATAAATGCACTATTCCCATCCTTTGCCTTTAAATAACCATATTCATCAAGTTCATATTCTTTGTTACAATGCCCGCACTGCAGCAAAATTCCCCTTCCAGACATTTCTCCTTCTGTGCCACAATGTGGACATTTATAAAGCACACGGTTTAAATAATCTGCACGAAAACTCTCTGTCACAGCAGTTTTTTCCTCCTGCTGTTCTTTGAAATTATCAAATGTAAATACCTGCTCAATGGTCTGCTGCAGTTGTCTGGTTGTTTTCTCTTCAATCTCCTCCGGTGATAACAGATATGTCACATCCGCAGAAACCGGTACATTCCTAAGCTGTAAATTGTTATATAATGGATCACGCAGAAACGCTCCATGGGTTCGAATCATAATAACAGGAACCTTTAAAAGTTTTATACATTTACCAAGGGTATCCGGCAATGGTGTTGCAGTTCCATCAAAACTATAACTTGCCTCCGGATACATCAGCACAGAACTGTGCAAAGTATGTAAAGCATAATGCATATCCCGCACCATCTGCACATCAGTTACAAATTTATTTGTCGGAATACATCCAGCCTGACGCATCAGCCATTCTTTTCCAACAAATCCATCCGATGTGCAGATAATATTGAGAGGTCGCGGATAAAGAACTGTTTCTGCAATCTTTAAATCAATAAAACTTGAATGATTCATTAACACAAGACATGGCTGGTTCTTTGAAAGACGTTCCATACCGAACTGCCTATATTGAAACCCAACCTGCTTCAGCTCTCCAGCAGAAAGCGTCTTCAGCAACCATCTAAAAAAACAACTTGGTCTGACTGGATTATGATGTTTACGTTCCGGCAAATCAGCAATCTTATCATAACTAATTTCTTTTACTTTGATTTTCATTTGTACACCTATCGTTTCTTTTTCTCTTATTGTATCATACAAAACATTTTTTCGTCCATTCCTAGCCTCCAAGTGTTACATCCTGTCTTCCATACCATTCCAATGCATTCATAAAATCCTCATCCGTATAATCCGGCCACAAATGCTCCTCCACATAAAAATCTGCATACACAGACTGAATCGGTAAAAAGCCGGAAAGCCGCCGCATACCACCCCAGCGGATAATCAGATCAATCCTGGAAATATCACTGGAATATGGTTTTCCATCTTCTTCAATATGGGACAAATCCCACTGCCAGCCATAATTGACTAAAAAATTCACCCGGATTCCACCACCATGTACCGGTGTCCGTTTCGTATACGGCAGTAACTCCTTTGGGAAACATTTAGAACTGCTGTCTCCTATCACAAGCAGGTCGGCTCCTTCCTTTGTCAGCATTTCAACCGCAGCAACGCATGCTCTTTGAAACGCCTGAAACTGTTCTGCCGGACGCTTACAATTATCCACAGTAAATCCATAATACGTGATTTCCTTTATTCCATTTGCTTTTGCCATCTGCATCAGCTTAAGACCCGGTTCTAATCCGTATGCATATCCATCCTTCTTTTTCATTCCCTTTCCCGCTGCCCAGCGGCGGTTTCCATCCGGAATGATGCCAATATGTTCTGGTTTATGTTTACTCATACTCATCACCTCATTGATGAGTATTGCCATACTACTTATCCTTATTCATATATACACGAATTCGTATTCCCATAAATTGACTAAATGTAGAAACGGACTGTTATTCATCGCTTACCTTGCACCCTTAAGAGCCCGCCCATGGCGGGCATACAAAAACAGTATGTGCTTTACACACATACTGCTTTTCTCATCATAATTACTTTTTATTGACTATTTCTATTTATATGTAACACTACTACAACCACACTCGTCAAACATTCTATCAATGTTTGCTTGATTTGTAACCCAAGCATTTGATACAAGAATCTGTTTAAGTTCCCTACAATAATAAAACATCGACTTCATATCTGTTACATTCAATGTATTAAAATTAGTTAAGTCAATTTGTGATAGAGCATAGCAGTGAGAAAACATACATAACATATCAGTCACATTGCTTGTGTCAAAACTACTAATATCTATCTGGGTTAATGCCTCACAATCACTAAACATGCTTCTCATCGTCGTTACTTTTCTAGTATCGAAGCTATGGATATCTATTTCTGTTAATGCTTTACAGAAAACAAACATGTCACTCATATTTGTTACGTTTGATGTGTTCACATCACTTAAATCAATTTTTGTTATAGCCTGACAATTAGCAAACATCCCTGACATATCTGTTACATTTTTTGTATCAATATCACTAAAGTCAATTTCTGATAAAGCATAACAATCACGAAACATATTCGACATATTCGTTACGTTGCCTGTATTGATATCTTTAAAAACAAATTTGACTAACTTAGAACAACCATAAAACATATTTGACATATCCGTTACGTTGCTTGTATCCAGACTCTTAACATCTATTTCTGTAAGATTACTACACTGCTCAAACATATTTGACATATTCGTTACGTTGCTTGTATTTATATCTGTAAAATCAATTTGTGTTAAAGATTGACAGTAATAAAACATATATGATGTATCATTTATGTTCGACAAATCCCAATTACTGAGATCTAATTGAGTTAATTTATTACAGTAATAAAACATCCCTGTTATATCAGTCACTTTTGATACAGAAAAATCTGTAAAATCAATTTTAGTCAAGTCATAACACTTATAAAACATATTTGACATATCTGTTACATTTTTTGCATTTAATCCACTAAAGTTTACTTCTATTAGTTTTGCGCAAGAAGAAAACATTTTTGACATATTTGTAACGCTTGATATATCCAACCCGCTAAAGTCTACCTGATTCAGATTATAGCATTGATTAAACATGCTCGACATATCTGTTACATTTTTTGTGTTCAATTTACTTATATTTACTTTTTTTAGTTTATCACAAAAATTAAACATACCCGACATATCTGTTACGTTGCTTGTATCCAACGAACTTATATCCAGTTCTTCAAGATTGTCACAACTACTAAACATGCTCGACATATCCGTTACATTACTTGTATCCAAAGGACTTATATCTAGTTCTTCAAGATTCTTACAACCAGAAAACATATATGACATATCTGTTACATCTGATGTAACAATCCCTGTTAAATCAATTTGGGTTAGACTGCTACAACTACCAAACATACCTGACATATTCGTTACTTTGGTTGTATCCAAACTCTTAATATCTATTTCCGTAAGACTGCTACAACCACTAAACATATATGACATATTCGTTACGCTTGACGTGTCGATACCACATATATCCACCTTAGTCAGGGAATTACATCTGCTAAATATTCCCGACATATCCGTTACGTTTGACGTGTTAAAATCACTTATATCTATTTGAATTAGTTTCTTACATCCATCAAACAAATCTGACATATCTGTCACTTGTGATACATCTGAACCATCTGCAAATTCAATTTTTTCTACCGTATTAAAATTGGCAAATAAACATTTGCAATCTGTAAGAGTAGCTCCTACATAAAGTTTCTTCAGATTTTGAAATGGCGAATTATAATAGTTTTCTCTTCCTTCTGTCTGTTTTCCTGTTAACAAACATGCTACTTCATTATTACTATCATAATAAGTAACATAATCCATTCCTAACCATTTTCCGCTCGATATTTCCGTTTTAAAACCTGGTGCTGTTGGTTGTGGATTTGGTGCTGGCTCTGGGGCTGGTGTTGGCTCTGGAGCTGGTGTTGGCTCTGTCTCAGCTTTACTCTTGACCTGAATCTTGACAGATACCATTTTATTTCCAGATGTTGCCGTTACGGTTGCAGTTCCTTCTTTTTCTGCAGTAACCTTTCCTTTTTCATCAACACTTACCACATTCTTATCTGACGAACTCCAGCTTATTGGCATAGCACCCTTTTTTGGTTTCACTACACTAGCATTTAATTGTATTGAATCACCTGCTGTAAGTGTATACGACTTGGCACCCGATAATTCTATTTGCTTTGTAGCCTCATACACTTTAATCTTACAAGTCGTTTTTATTTTCTTCTTGTTCTTTACAGCTACAGTTATAGTAACATTTCCTTTTTTGATTGGTGTTACTACACCTTTTGTATTTACCTTCGCTATTTTCTTATTTGAGCTTGTATATACTAATTTTGCGTTCCTGTAATCTTTTGAAGTCTTCGTCTTGTTCAATTTAATATTGACTTTTTTACCTACATAGGTCTCACAATTACTATTTTCCAAAACGATTTTTTTTGATGTCGTTTTTGCAAATGCAATGTTGCCCATTGGCAATATACTCATTGCAATCATAGAAAATACCAATATCATAGTTACAATGCTTTTCGTTTTTTTTCTCTTGTTCATCATCTTCCCCCATTTTATCAATTTTTGATTTGTGTTCTTTTCTTTCTTCAACAGAGTATTATACTCATAGCATAATCGTTTTAACACTGCTATGTTACAATGCTGTTTTTCTTTTGTCAAATACTTTTCTCGCTGTCGCCCATCACAATTTCCCGAATTGTTCTGCCAGTCAGAACTGTCCGAATTACATAATCCCGATCCTCATCATATCTTTTGAATGTCTGTAGTGCACCCAGCACATTCTGATACACCTTCCAATAACCGGAATATGCATAATTCCGTCCATTATTGGCAAGGAAACCTTTAACATCATGCAATGGATATTCAAGGAATATACCTATCTCATGTGGAAATACAATTTTTCCATGGTTATACATACTAATACGTTCCGCTAACTGTTCCAACATATCAGAAGTACTGCTATCCTGATATCCATAACCGTTTAAAAAAGATTGGATTTTCTCTGTGTGCAGATATTCTCCAATCTCTTTTTCCCTATATAGATATGAAATTCCCATTTCCCCTTTTGTTTTAAAAAAACGACAACAAATCTCCGTCCCTTCCAATAAATGATATACTCGAAAAAACTCTTCCTGGGTTATTGTCACGATATTAGCTGATTTGCTCCCTCTTAATATTGGAGCACAGTGTAGCGACAGCAAAAGAGCTGCTTTCTTTTCTTCATTTTCCGGTCTTTCCCATTTCAAAATTTCCTTTATTGGCATTCCTTCTCACCACTTTTTTCTGTTAGTATGTCCGGTTTGCCAATTTCTATTATGTCCGTTTTTCCAACATATTTTTTCGTTATTTTGTCCGTTTTTCCAATCACAGTTCCACTAAGTCCTCTATTCTGCATCCCAATGCTTTTGAAAGTCTCACTGCTGTTTCCAACTGTGTTTTGTTAATATCTCTCTTTTGTTGTTCAAACAACTGAATCTGCCTGACTGATATTCCCGCTTCTTCAGCCAGTTGTCTTTGTGAATATCCGGCATTTTTACGTAACCTTTTTAAATTAGTCTCTTTATAATGTGACTTCATTTTTTCATTCAAAACCGTAACAAATTTCATGATATCTGCTTCATGCATGGTCATGTACATGCCAAGAACAACTTCAACAGGAACCGCCTCCTGTATTCGTGAAAAACGCACTCCCCGATACCATTGATAAAACGCCAATGCCCAGCCTGTCCAATATTCAGGCGACTTATCCAGATACATCTCCTCTTCCTTATGTGCTACTGTTTTTCCGACATCCCTAAGAACTTCTTTTGCCAGTTCACATCCATTCTTTCCCACAACATATGCTGGATTTCCAATCTCAAACTGCTCCGATACCATGGAAACAAGAAACATTTCGTAAAATTTATTCAAATTCAAGCTTAACGAATTAACCGCATAATCTAGCATGTGACCAAGATTTTTCTGTGCATTCTCTACATAATCCCTACTGTAAGCGTTGATCTCCATTCTTAATTCCCTCTCTCATAATGTCAAGCATATAAATATCATTCATATCCGCTAACTGCTCTTTGCTTCTTCGATAATCTCTCCGGGCTTCTTTATCCCTCATCATTTTCTTTGCAAAATATTCTTCTTTTGATGCCGGAACACTATCGATAAACTTTATCCGCTCAAATGCCTCCCAAGACTTTAAAACGACCTGTTCACCCAACCTGCCCAGATGCATTGCATTATCTAATTGCCTTAATGAAATTGCATTTGCAACAAAATCCTGTGCAAACGAAAAATAGGAATCATCCGCCCGATAGCCAATAATAATATCGTATTTTTTTATATCCGGTAAAAAATTTTCCTTTAAATATTTTTTTGCCTGCTCAGAAATGCTGCTTTTTTCCCAATATGTTCTATGATCTGCCAGTAATGCAAGCCAATTTAATATATTATATTCCGGTGAGTTCAGATTCAACACGAGCAGTCCTCTCATATCCAGTTCATATTGATTTGCATACCCATTTGTATTTTTTGCGCATGCCCATTCCATTGCTAATTCTTTGTTTTCCGTACAGTAAAAACCTCTTCCATAATCATTTGTTAAGGCACCTTTTCCCCATTGAGGCTTTTCTATAATATTCTCTGAACCATGATATAATATTTTCTTCATATCTGCTCCTGCCTTCCTTAATTCCAGCTATGAAAAGCTAACCAGAATCACTAATAACATTCTTTATTATATCTCTGTAGCGATATAAATACAAGGGACATTTTTAAACACAAACTAAAATCTTCTTTTTTTGTATAACTAAACGGTTACGATGATAACAAGATGTTCCGGTTTGTGTTTACTCATACTCATCACCTCATTAATAAATATTGCCACACTATCTATCCTTTTATTGCAATACACTTAAATCAATGGAATAAATCATATCCTCCATGCTTTCTTCCTTTTTCAGCAGACCTGCCAGATATATCGGACAATAAAACACACCTGATTCTACCCGAATATTCTCATTACAAAATACAATCGCTTCATCAATTCCGTATTGTTCATTGGAGAGTACATTGTCTAATGCCTGATGCCTTGCATATGATTTTCCTGATTTTACCTCAATCGGCAATACTTTTCCCCGATATTCGATTATAAAATCAAGTTCTCCTTGCTTTTTACTTTGAAAATAGTACAAATCAAATCCTTGTACTTTCAACTCCTGTGCAATGGCATTTTCATAAATGGCGCCAAAATTTATATCCTTCTCCTTATTCAGAATCTTTAACTGAAGTCCATCTGCATACATGGATGCTAAGAGTCCTACATCCGATGCAAAAAGCTTAAAAAGATTGGTAGCCTTTGATAGGAGAAGTGGCATCACCGGCTCCTGTGTACAATATACTGGAAGTGCAACTCCCGCCTCTTTCAGCCAAATAAAACTGTTCTCATATCTGGAAAATTTAAAATTTTCATTCAGCTTTTTCAAAATAAACCTTTTATTTTTACTATTCAGTTCGCTTGGAATCAATTCAAAAATCTCCTTTAGATATAACTTATCCTCCGGATCATATTTTGCAATATCCTTAATATACAGATTTACAATCCCTCTTTGAATCTCTGCAACCGTACTAAGATTATTCGTTTCCAGATAAGTTGCAACAGCCGCAGGCATCCCTCCTATCATCAGATACAAATGAAATAAATCCAACATTTTTTCATGAATAAGGGAATCCACCGCTTTCCGTTTTTCAAAACAATCCGATAGATGACGAAATACACGGTCTGCTACCTTATTTGCTACACAAAATTCATAAAAGCTCAATGGATACATTTCCATAATCTGCATATATCCAACCGGAACAGAACGAATATCTTTTAATTCTACTCCAAGGAGAGAGCCACTTAAAATATACTGATAACTCCCCTCTTCAACCAGAAATTTGATTGCTGTAACTAATTCCTTACATTCCTGCACCTCATCAAAAAAAATTAATGTTTTTCCAGGTACCATCGGAACATCTGTCAACCCTGAGATTCGTAGCAAAATATCTTCACTGGATTTTGCCTGTTGCAAAATGGCTCGAGCATCGAGATTCTCCAAAAAATTGAACTCTATCACATACTGAAAATTCTTCTTTGCAAACTGTCGAATGATATATGTTTTACCGACCTGCCTGGCTCCTGTAATCATAAGCGCACGTTTGGAATTTTCTTTGAAAAACTTCTCTATTCTTCTTTCAATCTCTCTATACATGGCATTACCCCCTGTTTTATATTATATAGTATGCCACATTTTATCCGTTTTTCCAACATGTTTTTTTATTATTTTGTCCGTTTTTCCAACACTTTTTGGTTACATTTTGTCCGTTTTTCCAATCACAAAGAATCTAATGACAACCTCTGCACTTCGAACAGTCTCCGCCACATTGCAAAGACTTTCCTGCTTTTTTATCTTTTACCATACTTCTAATTGCTAATATCACCACTACCAGCACTATCATTCCTACAACAAATGTTCCCATATAAGACACCTCCTATATCAAACAACTATTTTGCACTGACAACCTTTTTCTCATTCACATCCAAAGTTTTGCTTTCTTCATATGGTCTAAACAACAAATAGATAAATACAAGTACAAACAAGAACGCAATTACTGTTCCAACACCAAATGCTCCTGCTGTAATAAGTGAGCCAATCTGATAAATACATAATGCCACAACATAAGCAAGAATTGTCTGGTAACCAATTGCAAACCAGAACCATTTCGCATTATTCATCTCCCGCTTAATAGCGCCCATGGCTGCAAAACACGGAGCACAAAGTAAATTAAATACTAAAAATGCATATGCCGCAACAGGCGTAATTGCTGCCGCAAGCTGACTCCAAATCTCCGCACCATCCTCTGCAACCTCTGCATATCCAAAAAGAATACCAAATGTAGCAACAACATTTTCTTTCGCAATCAAACCGGTGATGGTTGCAACTGCCATCTTCCAATTATCAAAACCAAGCAGTGCAAAAATCGGTGCAAGTACATTACCAATAGAAGCAAGGAAACTCTGATCAAGCTCTTCTGCTTCTAACATAACTAATCCACCGTCCCATGCAAAGCCCTGCAAGAACCATAATACGATAGTAGAAAGAAGAATGATTGTTCCTGCTTTCTTAATAAATGACCATCCACGTTCCCACATACTTCTAAGAACATTTCCTACGGTTGGCAAATGATATGACGGAAGCTCCATAACAAAAGGAGCCGGCTCACCTGCAAACATTTTTGTCTTCTTTAAAATGATACCAGAACAAATAACTGCTGCGATTCCTACAAAGTACGAACTCCATGAAACCCAGCCTGAATTATCAAAGAATGCTCCGGCAATCAATGCAATAATCGGAAGCTTTGCTCCACAAGGAATGAAAGTCGTTGTCATAATCGTCATCTTACGGTCCCGGTCATTTTCAATGGTACGAGAAGCCATGACACCCGGAACACCACAACCACTACCAATCAGCATTGGTATAAATGACTTTCCAGAAAGGCCAAATTTACGGAAAATACGATCCATAATAAATGCAACTCTGGCCATATAACCGCAGGACTCTAAAAATGCTAAGAAGATGAATATAATTAACATCTGCGGAACAAAGCCAATCACTGCACCAACACCGGCTACAATACCATCCAAAATCAATCCCTGTAACCAATCTGCACAATTTGCCTTTACCAAAACGCTCTCAATGGCTGGTGGAATAATCTCTCCAAACAATACATCATTGGTCCAATCCGTAACAACAGCACCTACCGTCGTCACTGAAATGTAATAAACAATGAACATAACCACTGCAAAGATTGGCAATGCCAGAAAACGGTTTGTCACAATCTTATCAATTTTATCGGAAATGGTCAATTTCTGTCCGTTTACTTTCTTAACACAGTCACCAATAATGGATGTAATATAAACATAACGTTCATTGGTAATAATACTCTCTGTATCATCATCAAACGCATCTTCTAACTGCTTAATCTCTGAAGATACATCCACTGTCTCCTGCATTAAATCTTTAATCTTTTCATCCTTTTCTAACAGCTTGATTGCAAAGAAACGCTTCTGCTCCTCTGGCACATTTAGCTTATCTTCTACACTCTTTATCACGTCTTCTACTTCGGTATCAAAGCTATGTACCGGCATAACTGCTTTTTTCTGTTTTGCCAGTTCCACTGCTTTTGCTGCGGCTTTTTCAATTCCGGTTCCCTTAAGTGCCGAAATCTCAACAACCTCACACCCTAATTTTTTGCTCAGCTTATCCACATAAACCTTCTCACCAGTCTTCTCTAACACATCAATCATATTGACTGCCATAATAACCGGAATACCAAGCTCCATAATCTGGGTAGATAAATATAAATTTCTTTCAATATTCGTACCGTCCACAATATTAATAATTGCATCCGGTCGTTCTGTAATTAAATAATTTCGAGCTACTACCTCCTCTAAAGTATATGGAGATAAAGAATAAATTCCCGGTAAATCCATGATAATAACCTCTTTATCACTCTTTAATTTACCTTCCTTTTTCTCCACTGTAACGCCTGGCCAGTTTCCAACAAACTGATTGGAACCAGTCAAAGCATTAAATAATGTTGTTTTTCCGCAGTTTGGATTACCTGCTAACGCAATTTTTATTGACATTTTATTCTCCTTCTCTTTCATTATCTTATATTGATTCATTTTCCATCTTGTGTTCGTTATAACTTTCCATTGTTAGTTCTTACTAACTCATTATCAAAAAAATTTTACCCCAAAAGGTAAAATAAGAAATTAATTGCTATTCTACTTCTATCATCTGCGCATCTGCCTTTCGAAGAGATAACTCATATCCTCTTACTGTTACTTCCACCGGATCCCCAAGGGGTGCTACCTTTCTCACGAAAACCTCTACTCCCTTTGTGATTCCCATATCCATAATTCGTCTCTTCACCGGACCATCGCCAGTCAGCTTCTTTACCATAACGGTTTCACCACAGGTTACTTCTTTTAATGTCTTCATTCTTTTTCTCCTTTTCTCTTATTCTCACACCATAATATGGTTTGCCATATCTTTTCCAATTGCAACCCTTGAGTCTTTTACATTCACAATTACATTGCCATTAATCATAGAGATTACTGTTACCGTCCCTCCTGCTACAAAACCAAGATTTTCCAGAAATCTTTTGGTATCTTCTTTACCGCCAATTTTTTTGATTACGTTTGCTTCACCTTCTTTTACCATTGTAAGTGGCATAAAATCATCTCCAATCTTCATAAATATCCTTGCTTCTTCACAGTTAGTATACACTAACCTTTATTAGTTGTCAATAACTTTATGAATCAACCATTTTTCATCTCACATATAACCAGTCATATCAAAGAAAATTGAGGTAATATCGGTTGATTAAAATAAACATTCCAAAAGTTATTTGAGTAAAACATTATGAATATAAACAAACGGTTGCATTAAGCACACATAACTTAACACAACCGTCTATTGTCATCTGATATAGCGATTTTTAATTAGCAAGACATATTACTTGCCTGTTTTCAGGATAGCATCATCCCACCTTTTACTCCTCAGTTTCTTTATTTTCATCATTCTTTTCTCCATTTACAGAGAATGAAATAGCACCTGTGTCACAAATAGTATCATAGCTGTCTGCATTATAAATATGGAAATTCACCTCTACATCATCCACAGAAGTAATTCCATTATTATCTAAATCTGTGGATAAAATTGTAATATCACTTATGGCCTTCTTTCCTGCATAAATGGTACTGCTGAAATATGGTTCTACCATAAAACCATTAATTGACATATTATCACAATTGATTCCAACATTTTTTTCTGTGTTATTTTCTATATATAACAGTACCGCAGTACCCCAAAAACTATTTTCATCTACATATTTACCTTTTATCAAAATACCATCCTGATTATATAATTCAAAACCATCATCTTCGCATGCTGCATCCACATCCATTTCATTCACACGATTTGTCTCAATTGTTACGACATCCGCCTTATAGGTTGTCTCATAAGTTTCCGGATCAAACAGATGAAAATATACTTCTATTTTTCCAATATTCTCGATTCCAGCTGCCTCTAACTCAGATGCCATTATATTCATAGTTTCATTTGCCTTTTTTCCTGTTGCAACCTCCGATGAAAACAAATCCGATATCATATATCCATTCACTATTAACGCATCACAGCCTACACCAATATTTTTTTCAGAGTTATTTTCTATCAATAAATTTACTGCCGGTCCCCAAATATCATCTTCATCCATTCCCGTTGCAGTCACCTTTATTCCATCTTGTTCAAACAAAACCTGCTCTTCAATGGTAAGTTCAGCCTTTTCTTTCTGTGTACCCTCCTCTTCACTGGTATCATCATTCGATGCTGCAATTTCCTTTGTATCCCCTGTTTCAGTCGCTTCGCCACTTCCAAGTGCAGCCAAACCAAACGCTGCAAATAATACTACAACTCCTAATTTTTGAAATACTTTCTTCATACCCTTACACACTCCTCATCTTCATTTTCTTTTGCATCTATCCTTAATTTCCGATTGGAAAGATGTAACATGATAGCCATGTACATTATTGCTGCAATCACAACCGCCGTTGTTTCCACCAAAATATCCCATATATCAAAAGTGCCCCGCCATACTCCTGCCAACTGAAGAAACTCTGAAGCACAAGAAAAAGCAATTGCTTCTATAGACGAAAATAAGACGGACTGATGAACATTATCACCATACCATATCAATGCCATACCAAGAGCATATGCCCATAAAGCATCACAGACATAATTACGAATAAACCGACCCATTACAGAATCATTATAATTCCAATACGACAAAATAGCATTTTCTTCAAAAACGCCCCTTGCCCATCTTGCTATATATGTATTTTCAGTAAATATTATGTATATTACCGCACCGATTAAGAGCGGAACAAATATGTGCCAAACAAACAACAAATTCTTCTTATCGCTAAACATATGCTCCTCATATTATCCTATATTTTCATATTTATTCACTTTTGTAATATAAATATATTATATTTATAACATATATCTAATATTTTTGCACGTTTTTTTTTATATTAAAATAACATTTATGGAGGTGCCAAAAATGTTTCAAATCAAAAAAGATTTTTCAGAATACGAAAATAAATCATTACGTCTGCCAAAAGAGCTTATTAGTCAAGTCCAGTTGCTTGCAGACGCCAACAACTTGTCCTTTAATAAAGTCGTCATCCAATGTATTGAATATGCTTTAGAAAACATGGCAGAAAACAATACTGACGCATAACTTAATTTCATATACAATATATTACCATAATTTTCTATTATAATCGTTCGCTCTACAGCGTACTTTTCAGATTTAAATTACAGAAAACAAAATACACTTTAAATGTCCTATTAAGCTCTGACATTTAAAGTGTATTCTCCATCTAACAAACTTTTATGAAAACATATTTTCTAATATCACTACAGGAATTATAACTAGAAACAAATAAATTGCTACATATAAACCAACAAACAGCCACCTTTTCTTCTTCCCCTTGTTCTCAGGTGGCAGCAAATCATATATATGTTTATAATTTCCAATAATAAATACCGTTCCAATCATCCAAAATAATGCGGCAATACGGTTTGCCCACATCAAAACGCCCGTCTGAACAACACCATTACTCGTTACTTCCATCGTAAAACTACACCACAGAATAAGATAATAACCATACAAAGCAATTAACATTTTCCAAATCACCCCTGTGCGAAAACCTACAGGAAGCCAATCTTTGTTCCAGAAACTCCTGGTAAATATATTTTTCTGCCTTTTAACAGCAAGCATGTCCGTCTCGTCCATTCTTTCTTTTGTAGATATTGCTTCTTGTTTTTTCTGTAACCTGTCCAAATTTTCTTTAGCCGACTGCTCTGTCATGGCAAGAAGCCGCCTCAAATCGTCTCTTAGTTCTCCTACATGATTGTAGCGCTGATTTGCATCTACAGCTGTACAAAGCTTAATTATCTTTCCTAACATTCCACCATAGAGTTGTTGCTTTGGATAGTTTCCTGTAAGCAGATAATTCATAGTAACCCCTGCGGCATAAACATCCGTCCGCTGATCCGATTGTCCAAATCCATATTGCTCCGGTGCTGCAAACCCCTGCGTTCCCATAAGCACCGTATCTTCCACACGATTTCCATCAAATTCTTTTGCCGCATTAAAATCAATTAACTTTACAATTCCGTCAGTAGTCAGCATAATATTAGAAGGCTTAATATCACGATGTACAATAGGTGGCTTTCTTATATGAAGTTGTTCTAATATATCGCATAGTGAAATCATAATATATATTAATTGTCCTTCTTCAAACAAACCATTTTTGTCATATATATCCTGCAAAGATTCTCCATGTATATACTCCTCCACTACCACAAATTCCGTTTCATCTTCTACACACAAAACAATCCTTGGTATATTAGGGATATTTATTTGCTGCAGTCTTTCATATACCTTTCGGTTATATATACTCATTTTCTTCTTCACATATAAATTATTGGTTTCAATCTGCCTCACAAGATAAATGGATTTTGTGTCATGCAATTTCAAAACCTCTTCGTAACAGGATAATTTATATCTTTCTTCGATTGTCATTTGCCTCTTCCCCATATTCTCATAATACTTCTTGCCCATTTGGGACAAAATCATTATAATTAATTATAACATGACAATTTACAAATGAATAGAATTGAATTTTCTTTTCTGACCAGACAGATGCTCTAACGAATGTATGAAAAGCAATCAATAGGAGATTAACATGCAAGAAGAATCCACAACACATTTAAATAAGATATTAAACAATAACATTACATTAGACCAAATAAATCGATTTATTACAGATAACCAAAAGGAACTGCCGGATTCTGGTATTTTTTCTGAATATATGGCCGAACATCCCGAATTCACACCAACTCTCATTTATAAAAATTGCAAGGGACTTTTTTCTAAATCTTATATCTACGAGATTCTGAGCGGGAAGAAAAAGAACCCTTCCAGAGATATCACCATTACAATTTGTATTGCTGCCAATATGGACCGTAAAATGACAAGAAGAATTCTCGAAAACTATGGTCATCGGGATCTTTATCCAAAAGATAAAAGAGATATCATTATTGCTACCTACATCAATAATAAAAACTACTCTATTGACACCATCAATGATGAACTTGCAAAATATAATCTACGGACATTAGGTTCAAAAACATAAATATAGCATATACAGCTTTGGGTTCAGTAAAATTGTTTCACTTTTCATATTTCTATATATATGTTACAATTGCATCAAGTATTTTGTCATTATTTGGAGGATATTATGAATATAAATGAATCTGCTGAGAATTATTTAGAGACTATATTAATTTTAAGTAAAAAGCTGCCTGTAGTACGTGCTGTAGACATAGCAACAGAATTAGGCTTCAAGAAATCCAGCGTCAGTATTGCCATGAAAAATCTTCGGGAAAAGGAATACATTACCGTCAGTGATGCCGGATACATCTCCCTTACCCCAGCCGGTAAAGAGATAGCCGATATGATTTATGAGCGCCACGAACTTTTCACAAACTGGCTGATTCATCTTGGTGTAAATGAAAAAACGGCTTCTGAAGATGCCTGTAAAATGGAACATGTTATCAGTAAAGAAAGCTTTGAAGCAATCAAAAAACATATCCCTGATTTAAAAAAATAATCCATTTTCAGTTTGAAATACCCATTAATGTCAATGGAGCAGTCCGATTAGAACTACTCCATTTCTTTTTATTTTCTGTCAATATTCAAAAGTCAATCCCTCATAACTGCTTACACGCCTCAATACTTCTTTTAAAAAGCGGGTTTACATCCATTTTTTCCCACCCCATTCGTTTTTTTAACCTATTAAGCTTGTTCTCATCCGGTTCCAAACCGTATTCCTCTTCGATCTGGTTTACACTATTTTTTAATTTTTGCAAATATTTCTTACTTTCTTTTATCATATTTTTCCACTCGTCTTCCTTGTATACCCGGTCCCATGCAGGACAACAATACTGGATATCTTCCAATTCTTCCATTTTTTCCAATGATACTTCACTCATTTTCTCATCCACGAATATCGGAAAATCCTTTACATCCGGTATTGCATCTCCTGAAAAAATACAAGCTTCTTCCTCATAAATATAAGAAGTATGTCCCAAAGAATGACCAGATGTGTTTATTATCTTCATTGTAATTCCCTCTTCCGGCAGTAAGATATTTCCTTCTTCCACTATCCTATCTACTTTAACAGATTCTTTTACCAGGGTATAAAAATTAGGAATGGGACGTTCCTTGAATTGTAATTCGATATCTTCTATCAACCGTTTTTCCTCAGCAGACGCATATATCTTACATCCTGATATTCTCTGAATTGCGGCTGCCCCTCCTATATGGTCAGGATGTGCGTGTGTCAAAAAAATACCCTTTATCTCTTCAATCCTTCTTCCTATTTGTGACATATATTCTGATATAATCTGCTCACATCCTGCAACTCCTGAATCCACTAAATAACAATGTTTTCCTGTTATTAGATATACGTAAACATATCGTTTTACCTGCTCTGTTACGGAAAAATCAATCCTTATTTGATGCACATGATTACTGATTTTCATAATTCAATCCCTCTCTTTTCAATCTAATTTTCAATCCCCTATCACAATTGCCCTGCTGTCTACCGAATTCTCTCTTTTACTACAAATTGCCCTATATTCTTCCGAAGAAAAACAACGTTCCATCTGCTCCCGGCTTTCCCATTCAATCAACACGACTCTCTCCGGGTTCCACTTTTTCGAAAGTGCTGTCACCTTATCTGTACGAGCCAGATACCGTCCACCAAAATGTTCCACTATTGGTTTTACCTTTTCAATATACACCTCATAATCTGTTCTGTCCTTCTTCAAATCCGTATAAATGGTAGCAATAAAATAAACCATATCTCCTCCTTTCCATGCAAGTATTCACTTGCATAACATTTAATATAAAAGCTGCCATTACAACGATTAGACTCTGAACCATTCTAAACGTTGTATAACAGCTCATTGTGAACTTCCTATTTTCTCAAGGTCAATAGACTTGCAATCATCTTATTTCACATCAACAAATTCCCTGCAAAAATACCTGAATGCTATTCCGTATATACTCATCCTTATCCAGTTTTGTGAGCTTCTTCCCGAAAGATGCATTCAAAAAAACAAAACCAAAATTCATAGAAAGAAACATCATAGCTAAACTCTCGCAATCTCCATTACTAATTTTTCCAGACTGATACATCTCATGAAAATATCGAACCAGCACCTTTTTAAAAACCTGAGGTACCTTCATGATTCCCTCGGCAGTATCCGGATATAATTCTGGTGTCCTAAGCCCGATGGAAACCTTTACCATACGCGGCGTTACTTTTCTCATATAAACTTCTGAGAAAAAAAACAAATCTTTTTCCAGCTCTCCAGTATATGAAAAATCATCTTCTGATAAATTCGGATTCCACTTTGGAAGCTGCATGGCTGATAATACAATTTCCTTTTTTCCCTTGAATTTTCGAAAAATTGTACATTCATTCACACCAGCTTTCGCTGCAATATCCTTCGTTGTTGTCGAAGAATATCCTCGTTCCATTATTAAATTCATAGTGGATTCAATAATTTTATTCTGCGTTTCGTCTAACATAATTTCCCCTTCTTATGCAAGTACACACTTGCATTGTAATACAGAAGTACTACGCTGTCAAGCATGTTCTTTTCTCTTAATCTCAAACAATCTCCAAAGTATCCTCTGTCACCCTGCACTCTAAACACAGCACCTGAACTCCCGCCGCCTTAGCCTCCTCTAATGCCTCTCCAAATTCCGCATGGGTTGCCACATTAGCCTGAACTTCTTTTATTCCCTCCATCTGTATTACAAATGCTGCATAGCAGATAAATCCTTCCTTTGCAGCTTTTGTAAGCTCATGTAGATGTTTAATTCCCCTCTCGGTTGGAGCATCTGGAAAATAGCCAATTCCATCTACCTCTAATGTGCAGCCCTTAACCTCCATCAAATACTTCTGATCTCCCTTTTCCATGTAAAAATCAATTCTGGAATCTCCATATGTATATTCCGGCTTAATCAGGGTATACTCCTGTTTTTCCAGCCATTCTTTTACAACCTTATTTGGAGCCTGACTGTCAATATTTACCCAGCCCAGCTTTTCCTTGTATACACTAATCAGATCATACTTTGTCTTACGATTCGGATGATCACACACTTCTAAAGCAACGCTTGCATTTGGTAATAACAACTCCCGACAGCGCCCTGTATTCTTTACATGAACCGTTTCCAATTCTCCATCTACCCAGACCTTTGCAATAAAGCGATTTGGACGGCTATGAAATTTACCATATACTATATTATCATATCTCATATTATTTACTCCTAAATCATTTGCAGATACAATTTCAAGCATTATTTTATAGGATACAGCTTCGAAACGCAATGACAGTTTTGTTCACACTTTCATACATACTGCATAATATAAAAGTGTAAAGATTATTTGGAGGAATTCCTTATGGGCGACTTATCAGCAACAAACTGCGGCTGCGGATGCAGCAACAATGGTTTTGGCGGCAACTGCTGCTGGATTATTATCTTAATTATTCTCTTTAGCTGCTGCGGAAACGGCTCCGGCTTCTTCGGCGACCGTGATTGTGATGACAACTGCTTTGGTGGTGGCAACTGCTGCTGGATTATCATCTTAATCCTTCTCTTCTGCTGCTGTGGAAGTGGTCATGGCTCTAGCTGTGGATGCGGCTGCGGCTGCTAAATACCGATTGTAAACATCATTAAATCAATCGGTTCATCTTATAATCGAGTAGGATCTCTCCTACTCGATTTGTATACTTCGTATAAACAAAAGAAGGGGGACACTCCTGTCCCCCTTGCTTTTCAGCTCCATTTTTACACTGGAATATTAGCGTGCTTTTTTGGCGGAAGTTCTTCCATAGGCTTACGTTCAAATCTTGTTAAATCGTCATATAGAATCTCTCTCGTCATCTCCGGTCTGATTTCTTCATCCACAAAATGATTCTCTAAAACAATCCGGCTGTTCATATATGTATCTTTATACCATGCAATCTGTTTCTTCAAATATTCTTCTTTTTCTTTTCCCTCAAGCTGTCTTAACTCCTTTTGACAAATCACAGCAACAGCCCCTTCTGCTTTCATAACAGCAACCTCTGCATTTGGCCATACATAGTGTTTGTCAGCTCCAATCTGCTTACATCCCATAAAAATATATGGTCCGCCATATCCTTTTCGTAAAATAATGGTAAGCTTTAAAGTAGTTGCCTGCGCATAGGCCTGTATCATTTTTGCACCATGCCGGATTAATCCTTTATGTTCCTGCTCTGCCTCCATTACAAATCCGGTGGAATCTGCCAAAGTAATAATCGGAATATTATAGCAGTCACAATACTGAACAAATCTAGCCGCCTTGTCTGCACAGTCACAATCTATGGAACCATTTTTATAAAGTGTCTGGTTTGCTACAATTCCAACTGTAATTCCTCCAAGCTTTCCAAAACCGGTTACAATATTCATAGCAAATTCTTCCTGTATTTCAATGAAACTGTCATCATCTAAAATCTCTTCAATCACCGGCTTGACATCATATACTTTATGGACATCTTTCGGTAAAAGATTACCAATATCCCACAAATCTTTTCGACGGTAACGAGCAGTACGATAAAGACTTCCTTCCAGATAACACGGTGGAAGAATGTCAACAAGTTTTCGGACTTTCTGATAGCATACTGCCTCATTTTCCATACGAAAATGTGCCACACCACTGACTGAAGAATGAATCTTTGCACCACCTAATTCCTCAATCAGGTAGTTCGTTCCCTGTACTTCATTTACCACCTTTGCTCCGGTAACAAACATATTACTGATTCCATCAATGGTGAATACAAAATCCATAAGTCCTGGGGAATACACTGCTCCACCGGCACATGTCCCGGCAATAATCGCTATCTGAGGAATGGAACCGGATGCTAACGCATTCATACGAAACAGTTCGCCACATCCCGCCACCGAAGCAGCACCTTCCTGAATTCTTGCACCACCACCATCATAAAGACCAATAATTGGTTTTCGATTTGCCACTGCTTCTTTTAATATAGCAATAATCTGTTTGCTGTGATGATAACCAAAAGTTCCACCCATATAAGTAAAATCCTGACCATAAAAATAAACCTGGCTTCCAAATATCCTACCGTATCCGGTAATCACTCCATCATAGGTTTCCTTTTTTTCACCTGTATCCGGATAAACCTCCACAAAACTGTCCTTATCAAATAAAAGACGTATCCTCTCTAATATATGCAGTTTTTCCCGGTTATGCTGTTTTGTAATACTATAGGGATTTGTATGCTCCAAATACATCTCGTTTCCTCATTTCTACATTTATTCTCGTATTTTATCCTTTGCCTAGTACAAATGTCTTTATATAACACTACTTATCACTATCTAATCGGGTAGGAGGTAAATAATTATTTTATTTACCGTCCTCCCACACCACCGTGCGTACGGTTCCGTACACGGCGGTTCTTTAGTTTTCACATATTTTCATATAGAACTCCGTGAATGTTGGATATCCAATTTCATGGAG
>JAQXLK010000202.1 GCA_029012085.1 Clostridiales bacterium | reverse complement strand
TAATGGTATTGAGCTTTCTTCCGGTGCAGTTCGTAACCATAACTTAGATATCATGGTAAAGGCATTTGAGATTGCAGGATATACAGAGGAGGACTTGAAGGAGAAGTTTGGAGCACTTTACAATGCATTCCAGTTCGGTGCACCACCACATGCAGGTATGGCACCGGGTGTTGACCGTATGATTATGCTTCTTCGTAATGAGGAAAATATTCGTGAGGTCATTCCATTCCCAATGAATGGAAATGCTCAGGATTTGATGTGCGGTGCACCAGGAGAGGTAACCGAGCAACAGCTTAGAGAAGTTCATATAAAGGTAAGACAATAAGTAAATGAAAATTCAAGTAAAAGTGACAGTGCAGTAAGCATTTTAGAAATAATTTGAATCTGATAAAATAAAGATAGATGGAGTCTTTGATTGGAGCAGACACCATCTATCTTTATTTTTTTCACTTATTAATCTGGGCGGCATCATAGCTTACAACCATGTTCTTTCGATCATAAATCTTATAGAAATTATTCATAATACGGTTAGAAATCTCATTGAGGCGTTCCATAGATACACCCATTAACAGGATTACGCACTGGGTACTGCTAAAGCGGGTCATAATATCCGTCTTTCTTAGAACACCATTGATAGCATTTTCCAAAAATTGCATTGCTTCATCCCGTTCGGCTACGGTTGTACTTTTTTCATTGACAGGAGAAAGGGTCAAAAGAATCAGTATAACATCCTGATTATTGCGTTTTCCGAGATTTTTGGTAAAATCAATGAGGTTTTTAAACTCAGGGAACAGGGCATAATAGGTGCCCTGGCGATTCTCCTGTTTAATGCTTTCAATAAGCTGTTCCAGATCAGTTTTGGATAACACTTTCTGGGAATCCAGCGAATATTCCGATTCACTGTACAGATATACGCCATCGTATCTGCACTGCTTAATGTGGTAAAGTGCTTTGTCTGCAGCAAGAAAAAGCTTGGAATATTCTCTGCCTGTTTCGGTAGAAAGAGCTCCACCGATGCAAATGGTCGCAATTTTATATTCATCCTTTGTATGGATATGGTCTTTCAGTGTGGTAAATAATTTTTCCATGAAAGCCTGCAAGTCGTCTCTTGATTTCATGCCGCAGACAAAATATAAAAACTCATCGCCACTAAAGCGGGAGATAATGCTATTTTCATCATAGGACAGCAAAAATTCAGCCACCATACGGATTAAGTGATCACCACCGACAAAGCCGTATTTGCTATTGATTTTTCTCAGATTCTGAATATCAACGAGTAAAAGTGCACCATCTGCTTCGGACAGATACTGGGTAATTTTACGTTCACCGATATTCCGGTTATATGTACTGGTCAGATAATCTTTATTCTGATCCCGGGCATCCTGCTCACTTTGTCTTTTTAAAATGTCCTTTAGCAGGATGACGCTTTGTTCTCCAAGTGTCTGGGGACTGACAAAGCTGTCGGGACTTAACTGTTTGATTTTGTTTTCCTGAATCATACGGATAAAGATCCGGACAATCTCTGGATCAAACTGTGTACCGGCACAGCGTTCAAGTTCTTTGATGACAGCTTCATCTGATAAACGTTTTCTATACACTCTGTTACTCGTCATGGCGTCATAGGCATCTGCGATTCCGATGATCCGGGCAATTTGAGGAATGCTTTCTCCTGAAAGACCGTCAGGATATCCCTTTCCGTCATAACGCTCATGATGAAATCTGACACCTTCTAGGAGGTTGTCTATCATGCCATTATCTTTTAAAATATTGGCACCAATCTCAACATGTTCTTTCATCAGGTAAAACTCGTTATCTGTAAGTTTGCCGGGCTTGTTTAAAATGGCATCAGGAATACCGATTTTGCCGATGTCATGTAAAAGACCGATATATTTGACATTCTGTACATATTCCTCATCATAGCCTAATTCCCTTGCTATGGAAGAAGCGTATTCTGCAACACGTTGGGAATGACCTTTTGTATATTCATCTTTGGCATCGATGATATTGGCAATTGTGGTGATTGTCTGAAGTGTAACACGTTCAAGCTGTTTCTGGTTTGTGTCCAGTTCATCCAGGTAGGCGGCATTTTTACGGACTGTATCATCATACATGCGGGATGCAATATATAAGAAACCGAAACATAAAAACAGAAGTGCCAGCTGAATCTCAATATCCTTACTGTTGGCCAGTGTAATCTGATGATTCAAAAACATCCGGGCAATAAAGACGATATTGGCAATCAGAGAAAGTATGCCCATGACAAGAACAAGTCTGGCATGGTGGTACAATACAATCAAAGAAAGCATGGGAAGGATATAGGTGAATACCATTGTTGTGCTGCCTGTTAAGAGAACAAACACATACATGATGAAATATCCGCCCAAAATGTAATACCTTAATTTGTCATCCTGTTTGTTCTTGCGGTACATCAGGATACAGACAATTGGGGGCAGTGCAGTTACGATAGAAAAGACAAGCATATAGACGCCGCTTCGCTCCCCTTTCAGATACTCGCCAAAATAAGCCACCAGTAAAACAACTACGATGATGACCCAGCCTGTCATGAGATTTTTGTTTATCTTACGTTCATTACTCTCCATAATATTATCCTCAGCTTTATTTATTGTTTTGTTCAATAGAAAAACTCAATTTTATTATACTTATAGTAGTAGGAAAAATCAAATGTTACTGCACGAAGTGATTGAATAAATTTCCATTCAGATGTTTTTTGGCAAACCAGAAAGGAAAGAATAGGTAAAAGTAATTTTACATAGATTTAACATTCATTTTACGAAGGCAAGGTAGTAAAAGAGTTGTTCAATACATTACATTAAATGTGTGAAAAAAGAGAATAATGTAAGAAAGAGCTTTTTTAGCAAGAGGTGTAATGGATGAATATGATGAACACACTATTTGGATTATTTGGTGGTTTGGCACTGTTTTTGTTCGGAATGGAAATGATGAGCGACAGCCTGCAAAAAGCAGCAGGTGAGAGAATGCGATACATTTTAGGATTGCTTACAAAAAATCCGGTAATGGGAGTACTGGCAGGAGCTATAACAACGGCAGTACTGCAAAGCAGCAGTGCTACTACGGTTATGGTAATTGGCTTTGTCAGTGCAGGACTTATGAATCTTCCACAGGCAATATCTATTATTTTAGGTGCTAATATCGGAACGACGATTACAGCCCAGATTATTGCTTTTAAGATTAGTGATTATATCTATCCAATTGTTTTTATTGGATTTTTGATTGCATTTATTGCAAAGAAAGAAGTAATCAAGAATGTTGGAAATACTTTACTGGGATTTGGAATTCTTTTTATTGGAATTGAGACGATGGGAAGTACCATGGAACCGTTGGCAAATAGTCCTGTTTTTGTGGATGCCATTGGAAAAGTGGCAGATATTCCGATTCTTGGGTTGTTACTCGGAACTGTTATGACAGTAGTAGTGCAAAGTTCGTCAGCAGTGATTGCGGTATTGCAGAATTTCGCGGCACAGGCAGCACCGGATGGAGTAAGCTCTATATTAGGTCTGCAGGGAGCAATACCAATTCTTTTAGGAAGTAATATCGGAACTACCATTACGGCGTTGCTGGCTTGTATCGGACAGCCAAAGGATGCCAAGCGGACAGCCGCTGCACATAGTGTATTTAATATTACCGGGTCTCTGGTATTCATGTTTTTTATTCCGGCATTTGCAAAGGCAGTTGCCTTTGTATCTCCGTCCGGGTATGAGGTTAACATAATATCGAGAGAGATTGCAAATGCGCATACCGCATTTAATCTGATTAATACGTTAATCTGGCTGCCATTAATCTGGCTGATGGTGAAGATTGTTATGTGGCTGATACCGGATAAGGATACAGAAGTGAAGGAAGTGCGGGCACAGTTTTTAGATGTTAATGTGATGAACCAGCCGTTATTTGCATTGCATCTTGTTTCAAAGGAAATTATTAATTATACGAAGCAGTTAGAAAAGCTTTTATCTGATGTAAAAGCGGCTATGCTTGACAGCAGTCTGGAGAATTTAGATGTGGCTGATGAGACGGTGAAGCTTGTGCGGAATATCCATGATGATATCCATAATTATCTGTTGGGGCTTTTTGCTTCCGGTAACATGAATGAGGAGCAGTCAGCACATTCTACGGAGCTTATGTATATTGTAGAGGATTTGGAGCGTATCAGCAAATGTATGATGGAGCTTTTGGAAAGTGCAAGGGAAAAGACTCTAAAGAATTTTGAATTTTCGAAAAAAGCCATGGAGGAAATTACAGAAAGCTTTGAAGTCATAACCGTCATGTACTTAGAATCCGTTCATTCTGTAATGTATGGTGATAAGGAGTCTGCCGCAGATTTACAACAATATAAAAAGCGGATTGCAAAGCTTGAGAAAAATGTTAGAAAAAATCATAAGAAGCGAATCAAGGAAGGAAATTGCAAACCAGAATTTACCAATATTTTTGCCAGCATTTTTCATAGTATGGAAAGGCTTGGAGAAAATTGTGGAAATATCACCGATTCTGTGGCGGAGGATGTGTATCTCAAATATCTGCCAGAGCGATGAGGAGAAATGTGTTTGTGCAGATATAATCCAATTTGATATTCCTTATATGGAGTTTGAGTATGTATTGTACTTGAACTCCATTTTAGGTTATAATGAGGTCTTGTAGGAGGATATATGATACATGGAAGCGATTATTTATGAAGTGGAACAGATTGACGGAGATTATGCACATTTAAGACAGGTAGAAAAGCCGGAGGAGGAAAACAAATTAGTGGCAAGAGCTTTGCTGCCGGAAGGGATAAAAGAGGGTATACGGCTTAAATATGAGTGGTTAGAGTACCATCTCATTGATATGGAATAAAGTTGATTCGCATTGAGTAGAAGAAAAAGACGGAATAGAAGTAAGATGTTCTATTCCGTCTCTTTGTCATCTGTTAAATAATGATCCAGATTGTTTGATATATAGGTTAGTATTTCGTATAGTGAATTTCTCTGTTCGATTGTAAGATTACCGCTTCCCGCTATGACTGCCGCTTCAGCTTTTTGGTCAATCTTAGCTGCAATGCTTTTTCCTTCTTCTGTAAGGGTGATAAGAGAGCGGTATTTTTTTTCGGAATTGCTGGTAACCATGTCACGTTTGGTAAGTTCGGAAACTGCCCTGGAAATGGCTGCCTTGTCTTCGCCGCAAAGGTTGGTTAACTGGGTAAGGGTCAGACCTTCCGGATTATGATTGAGCTCAAAAAGGCACATAACATGAATGGCCTTTAATCCGAATTCTTCCATTTCCTTTAACTTAATCCGTTGAAGATTACGGTGGATTTGATTGATAGTTGTACAAAATAATTCAAAACGCTGTGTCATAAGTGCTCCTTTAGCTTTTGATGAGGATTTCAAGTATAGTGAATAATTTATATTCGCTATACTAGTTCAATGATAGCAGTTACATATAGTCAATCATGGAAATACTATGGAATGACAGCAGATTCCCATGATATGTATTCGACAGTTACAAAATAGCAAGTAAATGTTGATTTGTCAATAAGTTTGAATGAAAACAAAAAAATAATGTGAAAAATATAGGTGTTATAGAAAAATTATGGTATGATGAATACGGTTTATGGGATGCAAGAAGCATTTACTTAAATAAGTAGATTATTGCGAAAGATACTATTTTAAAATGTAAGCTGTAAAAAATAGTTTGCAATCACATAGCTAAGAATACGTATAGTGAGGAAAAGAATATGAAGACATCCATTGATTTGCGGAATCTATTAAAACAGATTGACCATAAAAGTTATCCGGCATACAAGGATACAAAGGGAAAATACGATTTTAAAGATTATGTGTTATCCATTGATCACGTACAAGGTGACCCGTTTGCGGCACCATCTAAAGTGACCCTGATTGTGCCGGGAACGGTTGCAAAGTTTGATTCGTATTATTTTGAAAATCAATATAAAAAAGTAGCTTTTGAAGATCATCTGCTCCGGCGCATGGCAAAGGTAATAAAAGACTACTCCTTTAAGGCAAAGGGATCAGGAAAGAGCGGTCTGTTAGGCATTAGTGAGCCTAAACAGGAGGTGCTTAACCGGAGTGCCTGTGTGGTAAATGATAAAAATGGTGATATCACAGTAAGAATGGAGATTGGATTTCCTGCCAATGGAAGAACAATCAATGCAAGGGAATTAGAGAAGATATTATTTGATTTTCTTCCGACTTGTGTGAAGCAGACATTGTTATCTATATCTTTTAATAAGAATGAGTTAGAAAGAGTGGTGCATTTAGCAGAGGATCAGCAGTATATCAGAGACCAGTTAAAGGAACAGGGGCTTACCGCTTTTGTGGCAAACGGTGCAATTCTTCCGAGAAGGTCAGGAGTATCTCAGCTCCCGATGAAGGAGGCGGTAGCATTTACATCACCGGAAAGCTTAGAGGTTACGATGACACTTCCACATAAGGGAGTCATCAAGGGAATGGGAATTCGAAAGGGAATCACGTTGATTGTAGGTGGTGGATACCATGGAAAATCAACTCTTTTAAAGGCATTAGAGCTTGGTGTATATAACCATGTGGCAGGAGATGGCAGAGAGTATGTTATTACCGATGACAGCGCCATGAAGCTCCGGGCAGAGGATGGAAGAAGTATCCAGAAGGTGGATATTTCTATGTTTATACGAAATCTTCCAAATGGAAGGGATACAGTCAGCTTTTATACAGAGGATGCCAGCGGAAGCACCTCGCAGGCTGCGAATACGGTAGAAGCCATTGAGATGGGTTCAAAAGTATTTTTAATCGATGAGGATACTTCTGCAACCAACTTTATGATTCGGGATGAGCTGATGCAGCGGGTTGTTCACCGGGACGTAGAACCGATTATTCCATTTATTGACCGGGTAGAGGAATTGTACAAAGAGTATGGTATATCGACCATTTTGGTAGCGGGAAGTTCCGGTTCCTACTTCCATAAAGCGGACACGATTATTCAAATGAACCGCTATGAGCCTGTGGAGATTACAGAGTTTGCAAAGAAGGAAGCGGAGAGCTTCCCACTTGTGTTAGAAGGTGCACAAAAAGCAGAACTTCCGAATACAGCAAGAATTGTGAAATTAGACCAGGCATTTGCAAAGGATAACCGGATTAAAACAAAGGTCATGGGAAAAGACAGCATTTCCATTAACAAGGAAATGGTAGATTTGCGCTATGTGGAACAGCTTGTGGATACAGAACAGTTAAATGCATTATGTATGATTATAAAGTATATGAAGCTTCACATTTTTGATGGAAGACGCAGTGTAACGGAAGGTGTAGAATTGTTGTGTAAGAAGATGGAAGAAAATGGTTTTGTTGCATTTTGTGATGGTGGTGTGCCGGGAAATGTGGTAATTCCAAGAAAGCAGGAAATCTATGCAGCTCTTAACCGGTGTAGAGGACTTTTAAAGATAGAGTAGAGAAGAAATAGTTGTAAAATGCCTCTGGTTGCAGTAAAATTATGGTATGGGAATATTGATGAAAGATACGGAAGTTTCATCAGTTTTTTACTAGATCTTATTGCATAAGGAGGTATTTTTTATGGAGTCAAGCGGAATGAAGATGTACACAAGTGGGGAAATGTTAAGCTGGGTAGGAAGTTTTGCGGACAGAATGAATGTAAGTCCGGAAAAGATTAAGATGCTTAATATTTGTGGTAAGACAAAGAATGTGCTTCCTACCATTGAGACACATAAGCGGGTTATGATTTTTGCAGATGAGAGCCAGCCGGATTTGTTTTATGAGTTGTGGGAAGGTGGCTATGGCGATTTGGACATGTGGATTGGAAAGGGATTAAGTGCTGACAACCAGGTGGAGACTTGTAAGGTGAAGCAGTTCATGGATAAGAAGATTACGGACCCGGTTGTTATCTTCATTATCAATGAGAATACCAGGGAAGCTTCACGCTATGGTATTAAGAATGAATTTTTCTCAAAGGGTTCTGTGAATTATGTGGGGCATGAGATTCGCGCCGTTATTATGAATATGCTGTCCTGTGATGTGGGGGATACCATTTGTATTGTGAGTGGTGAAAGTATTGCCATTGAAGCAGCCATTGAGGCCAGTGAGGGTACGATTATTGCAGTGGAACCGGATAAGCGGGATATGCAGTCTCTACAAGATAATGTAAGCAAATTTGGAGTGCACAATGTGGAGATTATTCCGGAAATTAATGAAGAGACCATGGCGAATCTTCCGGCACCAAGGCTTGCATTTATTGTGGCATCAAAACGGTTAGAAGAAGAGGTTGTGGCTCTGCTTGCCAAGAACCCGAAGATGCAGTTTATTATTTACACTCTAGAGCTTGACATGGTGGTGAGTATTAAGAATATTTTTGCAAAATATAACATTGAGAATACAGAGGTATTGCAGATTGCCGTATCAAAGAGTGATAAGAGGAGTATTATGGTGGCACAGCCATCTCCGTGGATGATTAGTGGTGAAGTGAGATAGGTTGCAGTAGTAATATAATTGTGGAAGGAAAGCAGATAGAGAGAAATTTCTATCTGCTTTTTTCTTGACAATTTGTGTATCTGTATATATACTGTGTATATTGATATACACAGATGAAAATAAAGGAGATTCGCTATGAAATACGTCTTAGAATGTAAGAAGATTGCAAAACGCTATCCCAAACTGCGGCTTTCAGAGATTGATTTTTGCCTGGAGCCGGGATATATTTTAGGGGTGATTGGGGAAAATGGTGCCGGAAAGTCGAGCTTGATGCGTCTGATTCTTGGCGGCTGGCAGCAGGACAGCTTAGAGACAAAGCGAATCAGGAGAAGGCAGGAGCTTACAGCCACAGCGGATGATGAGCTGATAGAGGCTGCTGAGGGAAAGATTGTGGTGGCTGGCAGCGATATCCGTTACCATAGTGAGGAGGCGAAACAAAAGCTTGCCTTTGTGATGACAGACTGCCCGTTTTCCATGTTTATGTCCCCTTTGGATCATGCAAAAATCTATGGAACCTCTTATGATACATGGAACCAACAGGTGTTTTTGGTAAAATGCAAAGAATATGGTGTGGATGTGAAGAAACCATTGGGAAAGCTGTCAAAGGGACAGTGTATTTTGTTTCAGTTAGCATTTGCACTGGCACATGAAGCAGCGTTATATATTATGGACGAACCCACCGGCAATCTGGATGTGGAGGTAAGGGAGATATTTCTAAATGTTATGCAGGAGATTGTAGAGCAGGGGGATAAAAGTATTGTTTATGTAACAAACCGTATGGAGGATTTGGAACAGCTTGGAGATTATATTTTGTGGCTTCATCATGGAAGGCAGATAGCCTTTGAAAGAAAGGATGTGCTGCTTGAACAGTATCTGGTTGTCAGTGGGCGGGAATCCCGGTTTCATGAAATAAAAAAGCTTTATCCAAGGTTTTTCTTAGCAGAGCGAAGTTTCCCGGACAGCAGGGAGGCTTTGATTTTCGCAAAAGATAACCGGTTTTCTTTGCCACATCGGTATCCAACCTTAGAGGAGTTATTTTATTATCACAAGCTGCATATAGAGAAATACCATGAAAGCTTTATAGAGCATTTTGATGAGAGGGTGTGAGAGTATGTTTGGAAAAGTGTTTTGCGAGATTTTATATAACGGAAAAAAGATGTCGAAAGAACTTATAACCAATTTGGTGTTTTTTGTCTTTTATTGTGGTATGACAATTGGGTTCGATGTTACATCAGAAGTAAGTATTGTCTATCCTCTGCCATGGATTGGCTTCTATTTTCTTTTATTTATGTGGATGTGGGATTGGCAGGGAGAAAAAGGATTTTATTCCGCTCTTATGGGCTGTGCTCTGCCAACGGTGTTGTTTTATGTTCCTCATAAAAGAAGTGGAATCCGAGGGTATCTGGTAACCAGAATATGGGTTATGACAGTGATTTATGGAATATTTGCTGTAATTATACAAGGAATCATTATAGGTATCTCTTGTCTTGCAAATGAAGAAAAGACGGAATTGGTGCTGAGAACAGAAAATATACTGACTGTAATTGCATTTCTTACTCTCATTTTGCGGATGCAGATAGCAGGTATCAGTCAGTTAATGGTGGGTGAATCCCTTTTGACAGAGAGTCGTTTGCTTCGTTTTTTTCATAATATCATGATAATAATGAATGTGATTTGTCTGTTTTTTAGCAATGGAGATATCATGCTATACGGTGGTAATACACTTGATGGATTACGATTAGACCAATGGATTGTACTTGTTATGACCATAGCAGGTGCGTTGCATATTATTTGGTATTTTAGATATACATTGAGGATGCTTACAGGCGGCAGGAAAGAGTTGGAAGGAGATGTCCAATGAACATTAATATTAACCAGCAAAGTCCCCAGGCAATTTATGAACAGATTGTGGAACAGATTAAAAATGAGATTATACGGGGAAGTGTAGCAGAAAAGGATGCACTGCCTTCTATCCGAACTTTGGCAAAGGAGCTTCGTGTTAGTGTTATCACAACGAAACGAGCTTATGAGGAGCTTGAAAAAGACGGATTGATTTATTCAGTGCCCGGTAAGGGATTTTTTGTGGCAAAGCAAAACCGGAATATTTTAAGGGAAAATAAAGTGCGTAAGATTGAAGATATTATGAGTGCAGTGATTGCAGAATGTAAAGGGGCGGAGCTTACAAAGGAAGAAGCAGTGGATATGCTTACGCTTCTCTGGGAGGAAGAAGGTGAAGACAATGAAGGAAAATGAGCAGAAAAATGTCAGCCAAAGGGAAAATACTTTAGAAGATAGTAAAACAGATGATACGAATGTTCTTGTGATTAATCATCTTTGTTTGTCAAAAGGGGATTTTGCATTAAAGGATATTTCTTTTGAAGTACCAGGGGGTTATATAACCGGTCTTGTGGGGAAAAACGGCAGCGGGAAGACTACTCTTATGAAAGCGGTTTGCAATGTGTATACGAAACAAAGTGGAAGAATTTCGGTGGCAGGTCTTGACCATGAAAAGGATGAGGCAGTTGTAAAACAGCGGATTGGATTAGTGATGCCGGAGTTTACCTTTTTTGAGGATAAATCATTAATCGCCAATGGAGAACTGCTAGGACCATTGTATGAAAATTTTTCAATGGAGCGTTTTATTGATTATTTGATAAAATTTGAATTAAAAAAAGAAAAAAACTGTACATCCCATTTGGTAAAGTCACTCTCTACCGGACAACGGGTGCGGTTTCAATTAGCCTTCGCACTGGCACATCAGCCGGAGCTGCTGCTGTTAGATGAACCTACTGCAAATTTAGATCCGGCATTCCGGGTAAAGCTTTTAGAGGATTTGCAGGAGGTGATTGAGGATGGGAAGAAGGGAGTACTCATGTCCACCCATTTAACGGCAGACCTGGATAAAATCGGAGATTATATTGTATTAATGGATAAAGGCAGGATTCTTGCCTGTCAGACGAAGGAGGAGCTGGCAGACTCTTATCCGGGGCAGGATGTAGCGGGGATTCTGCTTTTGGCAGTAAAGGAAGATGAAAAAAAGGTGACAGAGCAATCAGAGCAGAAGGGGAGAGAAAAGCCTGAAAAAACAGAGAAAGAACAAACAGGTGGAAGAAGGGTAAAGATAAAAGAAAAGGTAGGGGATAAGTCGGTGGTACATACGATTGAAAATAATCCCCTTTATCCTTTAGAGGAAAGAATTTGGAAGGAGAATCGGGATAATCGAAATAACTACTATCTGCCTTTAATTGGCTATGTTGTAGTGACGTGCTTTTTATGGTTGATATCTGCACCATTGCAGAGTAATTTGATTTTTTATACAGGATATTTTATTTCCTTTATTATGGTATTTCATACACAGTTAGGATATTCTTCATGCCATTGTGTAATTGGAGATAATTGCCTTTACCAATTTGCCGGTTATCTGCCGGTGACAAGAGAACATTTTCTTTCTCTTTACCGGAGACGTCGGAAAAATGGTGCACTATGCTTTGCAGGAATACAGGCTATTTTGTTTATCTTACTGTTGGAAGAGATGATATCACTGCCGGTACAGATATCACCGGTTCGTGTTGTGCTGGCTGCCAGCACAATACTGATATACCCCGCTGTTGCTGCGTTTGCGGAGACACGTTTTATGAAGAAAATGTTGAAGCTTTGGGAGAGTGGAGATTAAATTGACAAAAAAATAGTTATAAATTAGAATAGTAATATCTATATTTTGGAAGGAATGGGGTACATGGATAAAACAAACCGAAAATATCATATAATGTATGGTATTATGTTATTTTTCTTTGCTTTTATTGTGATATGGGTATCTTTTTATTATAAAGGGTCATCTTTTCGGGAAGAGTTCTTTCTTGAAAATGAGGCTTTTGATGAGGGGTGGAAGACAGATGAAGGCGAAGTTATCGATGTTAGTCACTTCAACAAGATTGCAGGTGTTCAACCTTATAAGCAGTTTAGTGTATATAATGTTATACCGAAAGATTTGAAAGAGGGGTCTAGTTTATATTACCGTAGTAAGAATATATATTACGAAATATATATTGATGGGGAACTAATATATGCCCCATATGTACCGGAAAGTGTATTTTATACAAAGTCTTTTGGAACCCGCTGGAATTGTATTCCGTTATCTTTAGAAGATGCCGGTAAGACATTGGAAGTTCGGGTTACAACGGTATATGATAGTGCCAGAGCAGGGATGGATAGTATATATATTGGTTCATCAGCAGGAATTGTGCTTGATATCATGAAAGAAAAGGCGGTGTCCTTTGTAACCTGTGTGCTGCTTTTGTTTGTGGGATTTCTCCTGATTGTTGCGGATATTCCAATTAATATAGGTAAGCGAAAAAATCATGAGCTTTTGTATTTAGGATTGTTTGCGGTTAGCATTTCCATCTGGTGCTTAGCGGAAACAAATTTGCTTCAGTTTTTTATGGGTAACAGCCGGTTGCTGCAAGTTGTATCCTGTTATTCCCTGATGCTGATTCCAATTCCGATGATTTTGTATCTGAATGCGGCTTTTGGTTTCCGTAACCGATTTGTAGTATCCGTATTTAGTACTATGTCTTTTGTTGAATTTTTGATATGTATGATACTACATATGTTTCATCTTGCAGATTTACGTGAAACATTACGTCTCACACATATTATGCTGGCATTATCTGCCATCATTATGTTTTATATGATTATTCGCAATTCTTTTGTGAAAGGAAAGAATCAAATTAAAAATATATACAGGGTGTTACGAGGTATCGGACTTTGTGGCATTTCTGTAGCAACGGTGATTGATATTATTCGTTTTTACAGAGGAAGTGGAACGGATGCTGCCATGTTTGTTCGGATTGGACTTTTGATATTTATATTATGTTATGGAAGTTCCAGCTTGGAAAAGACGATTAATGCAGTGAAGCTTGGTGTTCAGGCGGAGTTTGTAAGCCAGCTGGCATATCGTGATGGTTTGACGGGAATTGGAAACCGTACGGCATTTCAGGAGCGCATGGTTGATTTAGAAAAGATAAAGAATGATATTCCGGCAGTCGGTATCATCATGTTTGATGTAAATGATTTAAAGTACGTGAATGACAATATGGGGCACCAGCTTGGCGATGAAATGCTGGTGCAAAGTGCGAAGCTTATATTAAACTCATTTGAAAAGCAGGGGGGAGATTGTTTCCGGATTGGCGGGGATGAGTTTGTTGTTTTGCTAAGTGGAGAAAATGTAAAAAAACATATTGAACAGGGAATACAGAATTTTCAGGAATTAATTGCAGAGTATAATAAAAAAACAGACAAACAGTTCCGAATTAGTATTGCATATGGTTACGCACTATATAACAGAAAGAGCTCAGGCAAAAAACTCATGGATATTCATCAGCAGGCAGATCAGCTTATGTATGAAAATAAAAAGAATATAAAAGCAAATCAGCTTAGTCCGGAGGAATATTACAAAGAAATGAATTGTAAAGATGGTACGAAATAAAGCATTTATATTATATGTATGTTTCTATAAGTTGGAAATCATTACCGCTATACATAGGAAAAATGCTGTGATACTCTTTTTATGTTACAAAATAATTACCAGCAATATTAATAATTTGCTAAAGGAGGTTTTGCATAAAAAACAAATAAAAATTAAATAATAAGATTGAGGAAAAGTCTGTCGGAAAAGTAATGTTTTTGTAAAGATGTAAAATTGAAAAGATTGCTTCTGGCAGGCTTTTGTTGTAAAAACTGGAGGTGGTAAAATGAATGTTTCCTTACAGGTAGGTAAGCAGAGTATTGCGTTTGATAAACCGGTTTATATCATGTCCTCGGCCTGTATTGTGGGACCGAAGGAGGGAGAGGGACCGATGAAGGATACTTTTGATGTGATAGTAGAGGATCCGGCTTTTGGGGAGGACTCGTGGGAAGAAGGAGAAAGCCAGCTGATGAAAGAAACTTCGCTTCTGGCACTTCGGAAAGCGAA
>JAQXLK010000201.1 GCA_029012085.1 Clostridiales bacterium | reverse complement strand
AGAAGAGATTGCAGGCATTGTATCCAAATGGACAGGAATTCCGGTATCAAAGCTGACAGAAACGGAGCGGACGAAAACACTGCATTTGGCAGACTCACTGCATGAGAGGGTTATCGGACAGGATGAGGCTGTGGACTTGGTGTCTGATTCCATTATTCGGTCAAAGGCGGGAGTAAAGGATCCTACCAAGCCGATTGGTTCCTTCCTGTTCTTAGGACCTACCGGTGTAGGTAAAACAGTACTTGCTAAGACGTTAGCGCAGTCATTGTTTGACAACGAAGCAAATATGGTGCGTATTGATATGAGTGAATACATGGAAAAGCATTCTGTGGCACGTTTAATCGGAGCGCCTCCGGGATATGTAGGTTATGACGAGGGCGGACAGCTTACAGAGGCAGTCCGCAGAAAACCATATTCCGTTGTGCTCTTTGATGAGATTGAAAAGGAGCATCCGGATGTATATAATGTGCTCCTGCAGGAGTTAGATGATGGGCGGATTACCGATTAAAAAGGAAAAACAGTGGACTTTAAGAATACAATTCTGATTATGACCTCTAACATTGGTTCTTCTTATCTGTTGGAAGGTATTGATGAAAATGGAGAGATTACAGAAGAAGCAAAGAATCAGGTTATGGAAGAGTTACGTCTTCATTTCCGTCCTGAGTTTTTGAATCGTTTAGACGAGACGATTATGTTTAAGCCGCTCACAAAGGATAACATTGGTAATATCATCGATTTGCTGGTAACGGATTTGAACAGCCGTCTGGCAGAAAAGGAGTTGTCCCTTGAGATTACCGGCAATGCAAAGCAGTATATCATGGATCATGGTTACGATCCGGTATATGGTGCAAGACCACTAAAGAGATATCTACAAAAGAATGTGGATACATTGGTTGCAAAGCTGATTCTTGCCGGAAATGTCGGTACACAGGATGTGATAACCATCGATGTAGAAGATGGAAAGCTGATTGCAAAAGCATAAATGGTTTAAAAAAGTATAAAACAGCGGTTAGTCAATCTACGCTTATAGTGATTGATTAACCGCTGTTTATTGTACTCCTCGTTGTAAAATACATATTATTGTTGTTCTCCCGGGGAATAGTATGTCATAGATAGAAGAATATGGCAAGCAAAATTTGGAATAAAAATATGATTAGATTTGCTTGCTGATTTTCTAAATGGATTGTAAAATGATATGTGCTTAGAAGAGTAAATTATAGTTGTCTTTTGGAGGTAAGAATTTGAAAATATTAGTCATTTTTACAGGTGGTACAATAGGAAGTGTAGTAAGCGGGAACTGCATCTCACCGGATTTTGGACAGCCTTTTAAACTGATTGAAGAATATTATAAGCAGAAGATAAGTGAGAAATATAGAGACATTTTTGATACCTGTGTGCCATATACATTGCTAAGCGAAGATTTGACCGGAGAATATCTGGGAAAACTTGGAACCTGCATAAAGGAAAATCTCAATAAAGATTACGATGGTATTATAGTTGCCCATGGAACCGATACCTTGCAATACAGTGCCGCCATGACAGGATATCTGACGGGATGTACATCCATTCCGGTAGTATTTGTATCCAGTAATTATGTATTGGAGGATAAGCGGGCGAATGGACTGGATAATTTTACCTGCGCAGTGGAATTTATTGCAGGTAGAAAAGGGAAGGGAACCTTTGTGGCTTATCGGAATATGGATGGTGTGGTATATATTCACCGGGCGACCAGAGTTTTGCCGCATCTGCCATACAGTGATGAGGTGTACAGCATTGTGAACCAGCAGTATGGTAAATTTGAAAAGTATGTATATGGGGGAAAGGTACAGGAATTGCTACTTGAAGAAGCAGATGAGTGGAGATATGAAGCAAATGCAGAGTATCATGTAAAGGAAGAGGGTTGCAGTGTGTTTGAACGGTTGCCCAAAGCATGGAATTCAGGAATTTTACGTATATATCCCTATCCGGGAATGGTGTATCCGGATATTTCGGAAAATGTTCGGGCAGTTTTGCTGGATACCTATCATTCGGGAACCCTTTGCAGTGTGACTCCGGGTATGTCAGCATTTTTTGAAAAAGCAGAGAAAAGAAATATTTCGGTCTTTATAACCGGAGCAAATACAGAGACGGATTATGCCAGTTTTCAGATTTTTGAACAGAAAAACGTGCAGGTATTGCGAAATCTTTCTCCTATAGCTGCTTATATGAAACTTTGGCTTGTGTTAGAGAGTGGAGAAGAGGTAAGCGCAGTTATGCAGAAAAATCTGGCGGAGGATTATGTCTGACCAATTTGTGAAAGGTAACGCAGAATTGCTTTTGTTTATTAGTTTTTTATATTATAGCTTGCGTATTCTGCAAAATAATTGTAGAATAAGGGCTGGAACTGAACATAAATGAACATAATACGGAGGTAGGGATATGTACAGCTTTGATGAAATCAGCAATTTTGACCCAGAAGTAGCAAAGGCAATGACCGATGAGATTAATAGACAGAATGATAACATCGAGTTAATTGCATCTGAGAATATTGTAAGTAAGGCAGTTATGGCCGCTATGGGCAGTCCCCTTACGAATAAGTACGCAGAAGGATATCCGGGAAAGAGATATTATGGCGGATGTGAGCACGTTGATGTGGTAGAGGATTTGGCAAGAGAGAGAGCAAAAGAGTTATTTGGCTG
>JAQXLK010000200.1 GCA_029012085.1 Clostridiales bacterium | reverse complement strand
CATTTTACTATACACAGCACGTCTAACTATCTCTTTTGCTGGAAGCTTTTCGCTCACAAGATCTACTCGCTCTTCAAAATCCCTGTATGTTGCAAGAATTATTCTTAGCATGTATTTTACAAAAGGAGTAACATCTTCCTTTGTAATCTCTGCTTTTCCTGCAAAATATAAACGGCCCCACACTTTCGGAAATGCAATATCTATTCCTTTCCAAAAGCATGGGACCAATGTACTATATTTAATTCTTCGTTACTAAACACTTGTTGAATATCTCTATCATGGATTCATACTTACAAACACTTGTATCAATGCTTGCCTGTATCATCTCTTCCTTCGTAGCATAAGAAAAGTTAATCTCAAAATTTCCATTTAATTTACAAAGTTGTTCTAAATACATTCTCTGTGTCCGACCATTACCTTCACGGAAAGGATGTATCATATTAATTTCCCCCGCCCATTCATATATGTCTTGAAACAAATAATAATGAATTAATTTCATATGCCCTAATGAAAAATCACCTGTTACACCTTGGGTTTCCATATCAAAATATCGAGCCATACTAAATTCCCGTTCCGCATCGTGCAAAGTATCCAAATCACGTATATTTAATTTGTTTTTCAAAACATTTGAATCATGATAACAATACTTTCCATCATCATCATATTCATATGAATATTCCATGTCTTTCATACAACATTTGCCTTAGGCATATATTTTGCCTTTATTTCTTCAATAGCCTGTTCTATCTCCAGTTTCTTTTCGATAATAGCTTTTCCACGCTCTTCATCTTGCTTTGTCATTCTCATATCCTCCATAGCAAATGAACCTCTGACATTTGCAATCATCTCAATTGATGTCATGTTAATGCCCCCTTCCGTTCTATTTATATCTAGATATATTATACTCTATTTTACATGAATAATCCACATTTGAATAACAAAAATGATTTGTAATCACTCTTTCTTCTCCACAATCTCCAATCCCACCGTTACATCCATTTCTGTCTTGCTTCTAGTGTTCACAGGGTCAGGCACCAACACCTTTAATACAATGGTCATCCGATTTGGAATATATTGCAAGAATTCGCGCAGCAGAAGCAAGTATATATACAATGCATGCAAGACCAAATGGAACGAGTTTGAGCAGTTTGAAACAGAACTGTTATGCTTGTTGTTTCTTTAGCTGCTCAATCTGCTGCTGAAGTTGTTCAATCATTGCACTTTGCTTCGCCATCTGTTCTTCCTTCTTTACCAGCTTCTTGTCTTTCTCTGCCAGCTTCTCATACGTATCTGCCAGCTCTTCATTCTTCTCTGCCAGTTTCTCATCCTTCTCCGCCAGCTTTTTCTCATAAGTCTCACAAATAATATCTGCATCCGTCATAAATGATTCGTCGGTCATATCTCTCATTGCCTCCAATTCCTTATGATGCTTTCCGAGATACCGGCACAAAGACTTTAGATATCGTTTTAATTTAAACGCGTCCTCCTGCTCGATATTTCCAAGCTCCACATTCCGATTAATATTACCGATTATATCATTTTCTACGATTCTTTTCAATTCAGAAGCATCTGTGATTGCCCCCTTTTTTATGAGTCTCCGGCATTTCAGCACATGGAACGGCAGCAGCACGACCATCTTGCGGGCATTCAACTCTTCCACTGAAATCTCTGGCAATTTCACCACCGGCACCTTGTATTCACACATCAAAGTTCCATCATTCTTTTCCAGGGTTAAGGTATAATAATCCGGCACATTTCCTTCGTAGTACAGGTAAATAATTACCGGTTCCGGAAATCTCAGTACATATTTCCCCTGCTCTGCATCCATCACTCTTGTCCGGCTGGCATGGTGAAATCCATAGTCAAACACACGAAAGACAATGGAATTATCTTTCTCCATCTGTGCCTCTAAATGATAACTGTGGGTTCCATTGATAGTCAGAATGGTATCCGCCAAAATTCTTCGCAGCCGGTCATCCTCGAATTCCGTCCAGTTATATGTAACTTCACTATCTAACGGATAATCTGTCCCAAATAAACCATTGATGAGATTCACAACGGCTTTGATTGAAAGTGTAATCAACTTCTTAAAGACTTTGTCAAATATCTGATAAATCTGTTCTGTCTCAGATCCATCTTCCTGTTCTGCCGCCTGGTCCACTACTTGTTGATATTTTCCTTCCTCAGCATTCGCCTGCCCCACAAGCTCCTGATCTGATTTCATTTGTTCATTTTTCAAATATAAAATACCTCCGATTAAATTTCTGATGCGCATCGGATACATCTCATTATACTGATTGTAAAAATGAATTTCAATGAATAAATTATGTATATTTCTGAATAAATACTACATTATTTTGAAAAATTTATGTCATTTATGTACCAATTGTGTTCACGGGGTCAGGCACCAACACCTTTCTATTATTGCTATTCTGAATCGCTTCGAACATAAAAGGTTGCTCTTCCTGACCCCTTCTTCAAAAGGACTCCATCTTCTACTAATTGTTTCAAAGCCAGCTCTACAGACTTTATTCCAATCGAAGGGCATAACTCTGCAATATCACTCTTGCTTAATTTACCCATTTTACTATACACAGCACGTCTAACTATCTCTTTTGCTGGAAGCTTTTCGCTCACAAGATCTACTCGCTCTTCAAAATCCCTGTATGTTGCAAGAATTATTCTTAGCATGTATTTTAC
>JAQXLK010000199.1 GCA_029012085.1 Clostridiales bacterium | reverse complement strand
GTAAAATACATGCTAAGAATAATTCTTGCAACATACAGGGATTTTGAAGAGCGAGTAGATCTTGTGAGCGAAAAGCTTCCAGCAAAAGAGATAGTTAGACGTGCTGTGTATAGTAAAATGGGTAAATTAAGCAAGAGTGATTACAAAGCCAAAGTTACTGTACAGACGTTATCAATACACAGCTTCAGATTCGAAAAACAATTTTATCGAATATGGAGCGTCCGGCTTAGATAACGTGTGTACAGTAACCCCCGTGAACATCTAATGCAAAATTCATAGAAATTCTGTTGACATCATCGTGACGTTAGAGTAAAATTAAAGCACAGAAAAGGGACTGGTTGACAGAATCAATCATTTCTTATATACTTTTAAAGTCTGTATAGGATTTTATGATACAGCATATAATGTAAATAAACAAGGAAACTTGTTTTGAGAGAGGTCCTGCTTTAGTGGACGATTCAAAATGAGAGAGGTCCTGCTTTAGTGGACGAAAAGCTGTTTGTTTAATTGCAAACAGCTTTTTTCAAAGGAGAACGATGGAAAAAATAAGCGAAGTGCTCTTATAACTTCATTTGTTACAGAAACTTCTGGAAAAGAAATTTCAAATCTTCTTTACAATAATATGATTCCTGTTAATGAGCAGATTATCACAGCTTTGGAAATTGACCCAGAAACAGATACATACGAATCTAATGAGATACGATATTTGAGAAAAAATTGGGAAACTATTGAGGAAAAAGCTAAAAATGTTTTCAATCAGAGATATGACACAGAATCACATAACTTTAATTTCCTAAAAAAGACTTGTTGTGATTTCAAAAGGTTGGAAACAGCATTAGATAAGTATGAAATGAAGGATAAGGAAGAAAACTAAAACTAAGCTTATAAATGATTTGGGGTATAAACTCTAGGCGGAGAAGAATTGAACAGCTTCAACAACTAATATCTGACATTCATAGAAAATTACACTTGTATTCACTTAGGTTTTATGCTAGCATGATACTGATATTGCAAAGTAAAAAGCACTAAAGTAGGTAAGAAGTATGGAAAAGCAAACAAATGAAACAAAGATAAAAAAGAATAAGATAGAACACTGGCAGGTAATTGCCGGTTTTTTAATGTTATATGATGCCTGTGCGTTAGCAGCATCCTATTTTGCGGCATTATGGATTCGGTTTGATTGTGCATTTGGGGAGATTCCATTAAATTATCTGCATGCTTATTATAAGTTTATTCCTATTTATACTATATTCTCTTTAGTGGTATTCTGGGGTATGCGGCTGTATAAGAGTATATGGCGGTACGCCAGTTACCACGAACTTATCAGAGTGACATTCGCAACACTGGTTACACTGGTGTTTCATGTGATTGGTATTACCCTGTTATTTGAACGTATGCCGATTTCTTATTTTCTGTTTGGAATTATTATTCAGTTTGTATTAGTTATGGCGGTTCGTTTTTCTTATCGTTTTGTTCTTCTGCTTCGGGGAAAGATAAAGGAAGACGAGACCTATCTTAGAAGAATTATGATTGTTGGTGCCGGTGAAGCCGGTCAGATGATACTTAGGGATATCAAAAACACGGAAAAGGTTGCCGGAAAAGTATATTGTTTTATTGATGATAACCCAAACAAGTGGGGAAGGTACATTAATAATGTTCCTGTATTCGGCGGCAGAGATAGTATCATGGAGGCTGTCGATAAATTCGGCATTGAGAAAATTTACGTAGCTATTCCAAGTGGGAAACCAGAAGATAAAAGGGATATTCTTCGAATTTGTAATGAAACTGCTTGCGAGTTAATGAATCTCCCTGGAATGTATCAGTTGTATACAGGAGAAGTATCAGTAAGTAAGATGAAACCGGTTCAGATAGAGGACTTGTTGGGAAGAGATCCAATCAAGCCGGATATGGAAGAAGTGTTTGAGTATATTACTGGAAAGGTTGTATTGATAACAGGAGTTGGCTCTATTGGTTCAGAATTAGCCAGACAGATTGCATCACATCATCCGAAGCATCTGATTCTATTTGATATTTATGAAAATAATGCCTATGACATTCAGCTGGAATTAAGGAAAAAATATCCAGAGCTGAAACTGGATACAATTATCGGTTCTGTCCGGGATAGCAGAAAGGTCTTTAAACTGTTTGAAGAATATAGACCGGAAATTGTTTACCATGCAGCTGCACATAAACACGTTCCATTAATGGAGGACAGTCCATGTGAAGCGATAAAAAATAATGCAATAGGAACATATAAAACGGCATATGCTGCTATGGCTCATGGATGTAAAAGATTTGTGTTGATTAGCACGGATAAAGCAGTTAATCCAACGAATATTATGGGAGTTTCTAAACGTCTGTGTGAAATGATAATTCAGGCATTTGATGCAAAGATAAAAGAAGGAAAAGCATATGAAATCCCACAGCTGTTTACTCATGGAATGTCTGAAGTAATTACGGCTCCAGAAGTAGTAGAGGCATTAAAGAAAACAAAGACAGAATTTGTAGCAGTACGTTTTGGGAATGTGTTGGGAAGCAATGGTTCTGTTATCCCGTTATTTAAAAAGCAGATAGAAGCTGGCGGTCCGGTTACCGTTACACATCCCGATATTATCCGTTATTTTATGACGATTCCGGAAGCAGTAAGTCTTGTGCTTCTTGCAGGAACATATGCAAAAGGAGGAGAAATTTTTGTTTTAGATATGGGTGAACCTGTAAAAATTGACACGCTGGCTCGTAATCTGATTCGATTATCCGGATATACACCGGATGTTGATATAAAGGTTGAATTCACGGGGCTTCGAAGAGGTGAGAAGCTCTACGAGGAGAAATTAATGGCAGAAGAGGGGTTAAGGAAGACAAAGAA
>JAQXLK010000198.1 GCA_029012085.1 Clostridiales bacterium | reverse complement strand
TTAACAAAGTATTTAATTTTTTAGCCATGTATAACTCCTTTCCGGCATGCATGATGCCTGTCACAGAACATATTATACTGATACCCCAATCTGTGAACTGATAGTTCTATTTTAATGGAAAATCAGGCATAAAACAAGATGTAGAACGTTATTTTTAGAATGTATTTATGATTGCCTATGAGAAATCTCATTGAACAGGAGTGATATCTCATGTCGTATAGGCGTAATACTTCGTTTTGTAGACTTTGTTTTAAAACTAGTGTATGATGTAAGTAATCAATTTTTAATATATTATGATGTTGGGGTCAAAAGGTATTTTGCTCACCATGATACCAACGGATTGATGGGAAGGTATTTAAATGAAAAAGCAGATTTTAAAAATGGGACTTGGTTTTACGAGTGCATTATTGTTTCAAATTTCACTTAGCACAATATTGGTAAATGCCACTTCTATTAGCGGAAATCAGATTGATTTGACAGAGGTTGTATCGTATTCTGATCAGAAAGAAGCGGAAGTCTTTAAGGATGAAAACGCGATAACCAATGTAAATTTGGACATCGAATCCAGCTATGGTACTTTGGTAGAAAAAGGTAATTATGGAATGGGTGTATATGATTATGAGCTCCATGATTATGTCAAGGGTTCCAATGTGCAGTGGGCAGTTTATAATTCCGGTACTGCTGCAAATCCTGACTATACACTGGTGATTTCCGGAACGGGACAGGCTGCTTCAGCTGAAATTGTTTTCAACCAGGATGATCCTGAAAATTCCACATTGGTTGCTCCATATGCAAAATATAGCCAATATATTACAAAAGGTGTTGTTGAAAACGGCATAACCGATATAGGATATGGCAACTTTGCCTATTTAAAAAATCTGAAAACCGTATCCCTTCCTTCATCATTGACAGAAATAACATATGCTGCATTTGAGGGAAGCGGAATAGAAGAAATATATCTTCCGGACAGCATTACGATAATTCGAAATAATGCATTTTGTTTTTGCAGCAATCTGAAAAAAATACGTTTTTCCAATAATCTGAGTTTGATCGAAAATTATGCCTTCGGAAGATGTACCAGCTTGGAAGAAGTTGAACTCCCTGATTCATTAAAGGAAATTCCAAGTGGTTGTTTTGATTTTTGTACCAATCTACAAAGAGTAAAACTGCCGAGATATTTGGAAATTATTGATCAAGGTGCTTTTGGAATGAATGAAAAATTGCGCGAAATGGATATTCCGGATACGGTTCAAAAAATTGGTGCATTTAGTTTTCAGGGAGCAGACTTTTCCTATGTAAATTTGCCGGAAGGACTTCAGACAATTGAGGAGATGTCTTTTAATGGAGTAGAATTAGAATATATTGAAATACCAAGTACGGTAACAAAGATAGAGACAAGGGCGTTTAGTCATAATCATGCTCTTAAAACCCTTGTGATACCGGAAAGTGTAACATCAATTGGTGAGCTTTTGTTTCGGGAGGATACTTCACTGAAGGATTTATATCTGCCGCCATCTATTACCTATATCCCGGATAATAGTTTTGAATATTGTTCACAAAATATTACTATACATGGTGTGCCGGGAAGTGCAGCAGAGGCATTTGCCAACAGGTATTCTAATCTCACATTTGTGGGCGATTATTATAATGCACCAAAGAATACCGTGAAATCAGTTCGTCAGTTTGTAGCAAGACTGTATAATGTATGTCTGGATAGGGAGCCTGATACAGAGGGAAGCAACTATTGGATGAATGCGTTGGTAAGTAAAACAGTTGACGGTTCCCGGATTGCCAGAGGATTTGTGTTCTCGCGTGAATTTAAGTATCACAATTATTTTAATTCATGCTATGTAGTTCATTTATACAAAGCCTTTATGGGAAGAGATTCTGATCCGGAAGGAAAAGCATACTGGATAAAGCAGCTGGAAAATGGAAAATCCAGAGAGGCTGTCTTTAATGGTTTTGCCTTAAGCCGAGAATTTTCCAATATATGTATGGATTATGGCATTGAATTGGGTTCAGGAATAGATGCGCCGGCTTACGGTACGATTCCTACAGGCAGATGTTCCGGCTGTAATGCGGAAGATGGTGTGACGATATTTGTAAGAAGAATGTATAATGTTTGTTTAGACAGAACTCCGGATGAAGAAGGTCTGAATTACTGGTGCTCCCTGTTGTGGAATCAAAGCATGAGCGGAAGTGAGATTGCCGGTGGATTTGTATTTTCACCTGAATTTCAGAGCAAAAATCTCTCA
>JAQXLK010000197.1 GCA_029012085.1 Clostridiales bacterium | reverse complement strand
ATGGCATACAGTCTATCGATTTTATATAACTATCCATAACTTCCTTTTGGGTATCATAGATAGCCTGTGCTTCCTCGGTGGATATTATCCTATCCGAGTAATCATAATTCTCTTCATGAATACCTGTATTGTTCATACGATTACCTTTCCTTCATCGTCAATTTTCTCGCGGATATGAATAGGCACTATTCTGTAATATACCCTTTATACCGCTCGCAAAATTCGACTCTATATCAGGAAGTACACTTATGCCCTTCCCACTTTTATTTGTCTCAGAAACATTATAACCTGTCTGCTTTCTATTTGACACGTCTCTAGCGACTCTTTTTGCTACCTTTCCCACCTCGCTGGCAGGCTTTAAATCCATATTTTTAACGGTTTCTCTAATTTCCTTAACCCGATTCTGCAATGTGGCTGAAATTGACTTAATGTGCTTCTGTGCCTCTAAAAGATCGTCTGTTGTCAACTTATCTGTTATTTCTTCATCCGGAGATGCATTTATGTAACGAATAAAACAGTTTTCAATGGCGTCCTTCACAATTGCCTCAAGATCTGCTCCGTTATATCCTTCTGTCTTTTCAACAACTGATGCAAGATCAAGATCCTTGTTCCATTTATTTCTCTTTTTTAGATGAATCTCTAGGATCTTACGCCTTTCCTCTTTGTTAGGAAAATCAACATAAAACAATTCATCAAAACGTCCCTTCCTTAAAAACTCAGGTGGAATATGTGAAATATCATTTGCTGTTGCAACAATAAATACTGTGTTCTCCTTTTCCTGCATCCACGTAAGAAATTGCCCGAACAGCCTTGTTGTTACATCACTTCCTCCTCCTAATCCACCAACTCCAGAAAAAGCCTTCTCAATTTCATCAACCCACAATACACATGGACTAATTGCCTCTGACAGTCTCAATGCTCTACGCATATTTTCTTCGGACTCACCTATATATTTACCAAGAAGTCTTCCCACATCCAGTCGAACCAAAGGAATCTTAAATAGTTCTGCTGTAGCTTTTGCGGCTAAACTCTTTCCACATCCCGGCATTCCGACAATCAGAATTCCCTTTGGAATATCTACTCCGAATTTTATTGCCTTATCGAGCTGGTTGAATACAACTTCTTTGTTATACAGCCACTCTTTTAAATTCTCCAATCCTCCAATGTCATCTATAGATTCATTTATTGTTACCATTTCCAAAAGACCAGCTTTTTTTATTAACTGTTCTTTCTGTCTAAGAATAAGCTGCTTATCATCCAAATCGATACAGCCACCATCCTGATAGGCTAAATTAAGAATCTGTTTTATTTGAAATTCATTTAAGCCCTTAAATGACAAAGATATCTCATCTATAGTTTCATTCGAAATTTGTATTTCCAGATCTTCACAAAAATTCTTCATTATCTCCGATATTTCATCCACATTGGGAAGTGGAACATCGAATATTGTGATTAGATCCTCCAATTCATCTGGTATTTTCAATTTGCTAGAAACAATAAAAATGGTAGCATTATAGTCCGGATTATACATATTGCGCTCTGCAATATACTTTAGTAATGACACCACTTCCGGTTCATCTATCGCCATATGGATATCCTTTAAAAGAATAAACATCGGGTAGTCATACCCATCGTCCTTTACGAGTTTCAAAAAACTAATCAAATCACATTCTTTGGACAAGGATTTAGTTTCAAAATCCATGATTCCAAGTCCATTGTTATATTCAACAATTTTTCTATCGTCTTTAATATCATTAATAATGTCATCAATTACTTTGAAATCAAAATGATTGATATAAATAATTGGGTATAGGGCATCTATGTATGATGCCAATAAATCTTTTGCATCAACTTTCATACTATATCTCCATATACACTAATTCGTTTTCTAATTTACCACATGTGTACTGTAAACCATCCAAGAGAACAAACTTTCCGTTCACCTCTGCTGCTCCAAGCTTCTCATTTTTTGAAAGCCCCTGATAACTCATTACAAATGATCCATATGTCTCCACATATAAAACCATAACTTGGACCCCTTCACGCTCTATTGGATCCCACACGCCTTTAGTATCCCTATGAACAACAGTAATATCCTCTTCAATATTTTCATGTATTTTCTCCAACGGGATAATATATGTTTTCAAACTCCTTTCAATCTGTGATGGCACATCTTCTCCAAGATAAAATTCGCGGAGTAATGACCTTGTAAACATTGCATAGATTGCCTTCGGAGCTTCTTTTACTAATCTGAAATACAATTCATAATAATTTAATTTAAACAATCCAAAATATGACTTTTCCAATTCAAAAACATCGGCCTTTAATAAAGACATACTACCTGCATTGTCTACCATATGTTGAATTAATTTATCATATCCTGCATGATAGTCTGCAATGATCTTATTTTCTACGGACAAGTTTTTCTCATACTTTTCTAAACGATTTTGCTTTTCTGTTATATAATTAAAAATCGCCAAATCCTTCTGTATCTTTTTATCATCTGTTTCTAATCCAAAAATTTTAATCAATTCAGTTGCTATACGATAAATTGAATCATCTTTTGCATCAGAAGTTTGATGTGTATTATCCACACAAGTCCCCTCCAATTTCTCGACTTTCTCCAATTCATCCGTATAATTTCTAACTTCCAACCACTTCTTAAGCAATCCACTTTGAAAATAGTCAAGCATATCCTCTATCGAAAAATGCTCACGTAATCCTTCAATATTTCTAACTGGATATCCGTCCAGAATCAAATTGAATTTTATCGTCTTTGCCATCTACTTTACCTCCACTGTTTTTATCATATCACTTCACCATGACACTATATGTCTCAGTAAAATTTATTTGTCTCCAATTTTTTACTTCTTCTTAATACAACCGCCACTGCACATTGTAAGTTACACGCTAATCCACCATTTATCCGGAATCTTTTTTACTGTCAAATATCCTTCTAGCACTTGGTCTATCAGCATACAAAAACAGCCGCCCGTTCTGGCGGCAAAATACTTTGGTTACAACTGGCTACCATTTTACAGGCCCTTTAGCTTTGCGTCATAATTTTTCAATTACTTTGCCCCAAATACTTAATTAAGCATAATCTTTTTTATACTCATTGTCAATAATTGAATTATTCATTTTAACACATTAGTCTTGATTATCCCCGTTCATTTTGTGTCTTTTTCACAAAAAAAGACCTGCAGGCATGCCCTCCGACACCCACAGGTCATTTCCCTCATCCTATCCACTTAAACTTTCTCACAATAATCCAGACTGATCCACCCGGCTCCGCTCTTCATCTTCCCCCATCCCTTCGCCGAGCCCTTCCCGGCCCGTACCTCCACAATGGTA
>JAQXLK010000196.1 GCA_029012085.1 Clostridiales bacterium | reverse complement strand
TACAAGCTACACCGCAAGCATCACACTTACAGCAGGTACAGACTACGAATTTACGGATTCCACGACAGCTACCGTAAATGGTAATCCTGCAACAGGCGTTACAAAGAATGCTGACGGAACACTTACGGTAACATATGCTTTTTCTGCAACAGCAAAGGATAAATTAACAAGTATCACAGCACCACAGGCGATAACAGTAGCGAACGGAACCGCTTATAGTGCTATGAATCTGCCTGCAACGGTTGGTATTGTGACAGAAGGTAATACGGTAACAAATGCACCGGTCACATGGAATACAACCACACCGGCAAACGGAAGCTATGACCCTGCTGTATTAACCCAGCAGACCGTAACCTTAACTGGTACGGTAACATGTCCTGACGGTATTAATGATAATGGAATTCCGCTTACCACAACCATTACCATCACCATAAGTGCGGCAGACATTGTTGGTGCACCGACAGCAAATCCAACAGCAGGAACCTATACAGAGAATCAGTCGGTATCACTTACTTCTTCCACAGAGGGAGCAACGATTTATTATACTACAGATGGAAATGAACCAACACTGGCAGGAGGTGTGCCGGGCGGAACCACGCAAAAGTACACGGCACCAATTTCAGTGACGGGAACTGAAGGACAGTCTGTACAGACTACGATTAAGGCAATCGCTGTAAAGAACGGTATGCAGGATAGTAGTGTGGAGACATTTTCCTATACCATTCAGATTCAGGAAGAAGATATTACTCCTGACCCTGACCCGGTAGATTACGATATTTTAGATGGTGCAAACCGCAGTTGGACACAGAATTCAGACGGAAGCCTTTCCATCAGAGGAAGCGGAGCGTTTTCTAAGTTCGTGGGAGTTAAGGTTGACGGAAACCTTGTTGATGCAAAGAACTACACCGTAAAGGAAGGTTCTACCATTGTTACACTGAAAGCAGACTATCTAAATACCCTTTCAGTGGGATCACATACATTTGAAATCCTTTGGACGGATGACTCTGCAGGCACATCATTTACAATCAATGCAGATATTTCCGACAATGGTAATAACAATCAGAATAATAGCAGCAGTGACAATAACAACAGCACTCCTTATGATGACAAGACTGCGAGTGACACAGATAAGGATAATGTACCTGACACAGGAGACAGCACATCGGTTGCGTGGCTGTTTGTACTGGTGGGAATCTCAGGAACGGGGCTTATTCTTACTACAAAGAAACGCAGAAGAAATCCGTATACATCAGGGAGATAACTGAAAAATGAAAAGATAATTTTCAATTATTCTGCCGGAATGCATTCTTTCCACATTTAAATACTGAACATGCGCCACTTTTTTTAACAAAAACCATGCAGAAATGTTTGATTTTATTGGTAGAAATACTTTCGCATTAATGCTACTATAATGTTAAAAATAATAGCAAAGGTGGTACAAATATGAGAAAAACATACATTGACAACATCAGATGGATAACTGTAGTCATTGTTGTAATCTACCATGTGATTTATATGTTCAATGGCGTGATAACCAGCGGCGTAATAGGGCCATTCACGGAGGTTCAGTACCAGGATGCCTTTCAGTATTTCGTTTATCCGTGGTTTATGCTGCTTTTGTTTGTGATTTCCGGCATGAGCGCAAGATTTTATCTTAATGGGCATTCAGACAGGGAATTTCTGAAAAGCAGGACAATTAAGCTTCTGGTTCCGTCTACCATAGGTCTGTTTGTATTTTGGTGGATTCTGGGTTATTACAACATGGCGATTGTCGGCGCGTTTGAAAATATGTCAGCCGTACCGGGGCCGATTCTTTTTTTAATAATGGCGGTCAGCGGAACCGGTACTTTGTGGTACATCCAGCTTCTCTGGGTATTTTCCATGCTCCTTCTTATAATCCGGAAAGTAGAGAAAGACAGGCTCTATGGGCAGTGTGAAAAGGCGAATCTTCATGTGCTTCTCTGCCTTACCCCTGTGATTTGGGGAGCCTCCCGGATTTTAAACACGCCGGTGATTGTTGTGTACCGTTTCGGCATATACGGCGTTGGATTTTTCCTTGGATACTTTATCTTTTCACACGATGCGGTTATGGAAAGGCTGGAAAAATGGTGGCTTCCCCTTTTGCTGGCGGCTCTGGGGCTTGGTATCAGCTTTGTGCTCGTCTTTTGGGGTGAACCCTATGCGGAGCATCAGGTGTTGGACACACTCCTGTGCAACGCCTACGCATGGATTGCCACACTGGCGGTTCTCTCGGTTATGAAAAAGTGGGGCAATTTTGAAAACCCGCTCTCACGGTTTATGGGAAAGAAAGCCTGGGGACTCTATCTGTTCCACTACCTGCCGCTATCTGCCTGTGCGTGGTATTTACACCTCTACACATCGTTGCCACCTCTGGCTATGTATCTGTTGGTAGGCGCAGCTGCCTTTGCCGGAGCGCTTATCCTATATGAGATTATTCGCCGCATCCCCGTTTTGAGATGGTGCGTCTGCGGCATTGGAGGTAGAAAATAATGTTTGCTGATAATTTGATTGAGTTGAGAAAATATCATGCGCTGTCCCAAGAGGAACTGGCTGAGAAAATCGGTGTTTCCAGACAGACCCTCTCCAAATATGAGACGGGCGAATCTCTGCCGGATATTGAAAAATGCAAGGCGTTGGCTGATGTCTTCGGCGTTACGGTGGATGATTTGATTTGTTATGAAAAATCAGCCGGAATGGGACTTGGGATACCGCCCAGAGGCAAACACATCTTTGGAATGGTCAAGGTTGGTGAAAAAGGGCAAATCGTGATTCCTGCCAAGGCAAGAAATATCTTCCATATCAAGCCGGGAGATAACCTTGTTATTTTAGGGGATGAATCCCAGGGGATTGCTTTGTTAAAAGAGGAAAATCTGCTGAAATTACTCCATATTGCCGGGAGCGAAAAATGAAGGTTGAAAGATGTCATTCATGATGATACAATAATATACTATTCTGAAAGGGGGGATTTCTATGCTGGATGCTCATGAAGTAGCTAAATGGTTTATTTTCAATAACCCGGAATTGGCGTCAGGATTTATTGATGAGAACACAAAAGTAAATAAATTACTGTACTTTTCAAACTTAATGTATCGATGCGTAGAAAATGACAGATTAATTCGAGATGACTTTGTGGCATTTCCAAATGGCCCGGTGGTATATTCAATTTATAGAGATTATAGATATCACGGCTTGAGTTCATTGCCATCACAATGTCCGGTTATTGAAGGTGTACAGAAAAAGATTTTAGAAATTATTAATTTTGTATATGGCAATTATTCAACACAAGAATTGGTTGACGAGTCGCATACACATTCTCAATGGGAGAATGTTAAACACTTAATTCCTAATAATCCAATGATAAATTTTGATGATGTTGACCCGGATCTGGTTTCATATTATCAGGCATTATTTTCAACATACTCAGAATTAGATTTTAGTAGAATTGCAAAAGAAAAGATATGTGGAAATGTATATTACTATTATAAAGATTCATTTGAAATGACAGATGATATAATTGATAAATTATCTTCGCTTCAGAAATTTGAGGAACCTAAATTTCTAGAAGTAATAGATGGGGAGTTGGTGATTTCGTAATGTCGGATGTGCTGATAGCAATATTACAATTTCCTAATGACCCAACTAATAATCGTGTTGCACATCAGATGTTTTTAGCAACACAAACAGGGAACACAATAGACACTTATATTCGATTTCTTCCATTCTTGGTAAAGAAAAAAGAGTATATGGTCCGGATAGGGATAATTATGTTACCATTCTCCCGCCAGAGCATACTTTGAATGGATTTCAGGTCATGGAATCCGAAAGTATAATAATGTTTTTATGAGAAGGTTGAAAGATACCTTCTTTTTTTGATGCCAAAACCGCCCACAACTGAGTCTCATCCTATCGTTGGTGCAATACATATTATTTTACAAATACTATTTATTGCTTTTACCTGAACATGATAGTAGTGACAGGTTGCTTCCAATACAATAAATTCTATCTTATTTACTTTTTTGGAAATCATAGGCAATGGTAATAGGGACAAGCTTAGAAAGGCTGCAATTATAGGTATGAGTTGTTGCACTGTTGCTGTCATAGGTGTGAGCATAATAAAAAACTTTATGGGACGCCCCAGATTCTATACATTGACAGACGCAGATTCACAATTCAAATTTTGGTTCTTGAGGCAGCCATATCCCACCAACGCAAGCTTTCCGTCTGGTCATGCTTCACAATCGGCACTGTACCCCGCACATCAAAAATCTTTCAATTATGCATAAAAGCTGATATAATTTGTTTTATCAAATTGTAATTTCACTGTAACAAAATCAGAGAGGAAAAACAAACATGACGGAAAACAGACCCATATTAAAAAATAAAATGTATCTATATCTTACAGAGTTTTTTTCAGGAATGTCTGTTATGGCGGTAGAACTTGGTGCCAGCAGATTATTGGCACCATATTTTAGTTCCTCACAGATTGTCTGGACGATAATTATCGGAACAATCATGAATTATCTTTGTCTTTCCGTTATTTTTGCTTGGAACGGTAACGCCTTCATTGGTAAAATACACTGTTGACAGCTTGGATGACAGTGGGAAAATAGTGGGAAAACTAAATGCATCCAATACAATCGGCAGTATAATAGGCACATTTGTTCCTACATTTATCAGTATTCCGGCTGTTGGTACATCAATTACTTTTTTAATCTTTGCAGGTCTATGAAAATGACAGAGAAGTAGTGCTCTCTACAAATGTTTTGTTCGGAGTCCAGTCAGTTTACCAAAAAGAAAAAGAATTGACGGGATTGATATGACAGATACTGTAACGGTTGTCTGGAATATTGCATAGGGGTCAAATGGCGGTCAAAATTTTCACTTTACGGGCGGTCAAGTGGGGTCAAGTGGAAACCAATTGACAGCATACCCTTATCTGTATAAAATAGTCTATTATATATTACATAATATATATCATAGACTATTTTTTAAAGGAAACAAATCAAATGGCTCCAAAGAATAAGTATACGAGAGAAGAAATGGTTGAGGCAGCGGTGCGTGTTGTCTGCAAAAAGGGCATCGATGCACTTACGGCGAAGGCATTGGCAGGTGAACTCGGTGTTTCTACACAGCCGGTATTTACCTGTTTTCATACAATTGAGGAAGCGAAGCGTGAGGTCAGCATTTCCGCACAGCGTGTATATGACAGTTATGTGGAAGCCGGACTTCGCATGAAAGTCCCTTTTCTGGGTGTTGGGATGCAATACATTCGTTTTGCAAAAGAGGAACCTCAGTTATATAGGCTGCTGTTTTTGACAACGAATGAGGAAGGCAACATCAGTGTGATGGATGCACTGCATCATTCACAGGAACTGATAAGAGAATCGCTGCAACAAACATATCATATTGACGCAGAGGCTGCCGACCGTTATTTTCGGGATATGTGGCTTGTAGTTCATAGCCTGGCAACGCTTGTTGTAACCGGCGGCTGCCCATATTCTGAGGAAGAAATGGGGAATATCCTGACAGGCTTTAGCGTTAGCATTTGCAAATCAATCAAAGAGATTCCGGGTTTCGTGGGAAATAATTATGACCCGGATGAAATATTTCGTGAACTGGTGGAGAAAACATTATGAAAATTGTTGTTATACATGGGCAAAACCATAAGGGAAGCACATGGAACGTGGCAAATATATTATTGCAGGATATTACCTGTGAAAAAGAGGTTAAAGAATTTTTTCTGCCAAGGGACTTAAATCATTTTTGCACAGGATGTTACAGTTGTCTTGAAGGCAGAGAAAAGTGTCCGTTTTGGGAAGATAAAAAAATAATTGATGACGCAATAAAAGCAGCTGATCTTCTTATTTTGACAACACCTAATTACTGCATGATGCCAAGCGCGCCTATGAAGGCATTTCTTGATTTGTTTTTTACTAACTGGTTATCGCATAAGCCGCATGAAACAATGTTTAAAAAGAGGGCGGTTGTGATTTCGACTGCAGCAGGAGCAGGCGCAGATAAAGCAAATAAGCTGGTAGCAGGTAATCTGTTCAATTGGGGAATCCCGGAAGTAATCAGATATGGAATTAGTGTAAATGCAATGAACTGGAATATGGTGCCTGATAAGAAGAAAGAAAAAATTGAAAAAGATATGAAGCGGCTGGCAGCAAAACTGACTAAGAAAAAAGCAGTGAAGGTTGGTATCAAAACCCGTATCCTTTTCTGGTTTTATGGAGGAATGCAAAAGGCAGGATGGGGCGCATCACCATGTGAGAAAGAATATTGGGAAAGCCGGGGGTGGCTGAATGGGGTGAAACCGTGGAGTTAAATAGGGAAAATACGAATTAGCGAAACAAGAATTGAAAAATAAGAATTAGAGAAAAAACAGGGGGTGTCATATGGTATCTAAGTTATCAATAGCAATTATTATTGTAAATATGATTCTGGGAGTTCTGATTCCAATTGTTCTTTTGGTATATTTCAAAAAGAAATATCAGGCCGGAATCAAAAGTTTTTTCATTGGCTGCGCAGTTATGTTTTTGTTTGCACTGGTGCTGGAGCAGCTTGTTCATGTTGTAGTCTTAGGGTCTCCGGTTGGTATAGGGATACAGGAAAATATCTGGATGTATGCGATTTATGGCTCAATGATGGCAGGACTGTTCGAGGAGACAGGACGTTTGCTGGCAATGCGCTATGTACTGAAGAAGGAACACGACAATGCCCATAATGCACTTATGTATGGTGCAGGTCATGGCGGGTTCGAGATGTTTGTAATTCTTTCAATTGGAATGATAAATAATCTAATCTATTCGGTTATGATTAATTTGGGTAAGACGCAGGCACTTTTTGAACCTTTGAATGAGGCTGCAAGAGGTACATTGCAGGCAGCGTTTGATTCTTTGATTCAGACACCATACTGGTATTTTATGTTATGTTCTGTGGAGCGCTTTGCTGCAATCACTGCGCAGATTGGATTATCAGTGATTGTATGGTATGCTGCTACAGGTAAGAAAATTAAAGGACATCTTTTTGTTTTGGCAATCCTGTTGCATGCAATTTTGGACGGAGTGGCAGTGATTACAGCTAAAAGCGGAATGTCTTTAATTATTGTTGAGGTATTGATTTGCTTAATGGCAATTGGTATTGCACTGATTGCAAGGGGCGTTTGGAAAAAGGAAAAAACTATAGCAGAGCAAATCTGATATTTGGCTCGCGATTCCGTCGAAGCTAAAGCACCTGAAGTAATAGAGGTGACAAACTATAAATAGTCAAGTGGTTTTTAAAAGATTTTTGATTTGTAAAAATGGGTAACTTTAATAGACATCTGAAAATACTGTATTTCAGATGGGACAGATACTTCTCTGGAAGTCAGATGTTAACGTAGCTTT
>JAQXLK010000195.1 GCA_029012085.1 Clostridiales bacterium | reverse complement strand
ATATGGTAAGTATAATACAACACCATATGATAAGCTTAAGTTAGATTTGACCTATATTGAGAATTATTCTTTCTGGTTGGATATCAAGCTGTTATTTTTAACATTTAAGATTTTATTCCAGAAAGAGAATACAGAAGGAATTGATGCAAATCAGATTACAGCCGTAAAGGGCAAGAGGGAGTAATTTTTCATGAATCAGGCTTTTTTGAAGGTATTATTTTCCGAGGCGGTAAGAGTGATTACGTTTCCGATTCGGTTGATGCCGATAAAGAAAAAACGAATATTGTTTACAGGGCTTACAGGTGGAAAGAGTTATGACTATTCCTGTAATCCAAAGTATGTATATGAATATATGAAGACACACTTTCCCGGTCAGTACGAATATGTGTGGGCCGTTGCTGATAAAGAAAAGTATGCTTTTTTGAAAGAAGAAGGAGTAAAGCTTGTGAAGCATTTTACTGTTTCTTCTTTTCCTATGTTATTGACTTCAAAGGTCATTGTGACAAATGGTTCCTATGCACCATGGTTTCCGTTTCGGAAACAGCAATATGTAATCAATACATGGCATGGCGGTGGAGCTTATAAGAAGGTAGAAAATGAAAAGCCGGATGCCGACTGGGCAACGAGAAAAAGAGCAGAATTTTGTGCAAAAAATATTGATTTGTTTGTGGCAAGCTGTAAGGTGCAGGAAGATAATATGATTCGTAAGACATTCCTTTACAAGGGAGAAGTCTTAAGAGCCGGGACGCCTCGAAATGATAAGCTTGTAAATGGTGATATTGCGGATATGGCAAAGAAAGTAAGGGAAAAATACCATATTCCAAAGAATGGAAAAATTGTGCTTTATGCACCAACCTATCGCCGACCGGAAGTTCCGGTTGTATTCGACAGCGATTATCTGTTGAAAGAATTGGATAACATGCAATTTTTAAAGAATGCTGCAGAGGAAAAAGAAGCAGAGAGAAAAAAAGAAACGGAAGATGTAAAGTGGTATTTTATGTGCCGTTACCATCGATATCAGGATGAAAATATGAATGTGAAAGTAACGGGGCAGCATGTTATCGATGTGATGGATTATCCGGATATGCAGGAGCTGCTTTGTGCTGCGGACATGCTGATTACCGATTATTCTTCTTGTGTGTGGGATTATGCATTCTTGAAGCGACCTTGTTTTTTGTATACTCCGGATAAGAAGGAATATATAAAGAATACGGGATTTTATGTGGGACTTGAGAAGTGGCCGTTTTCACAGGCTGAAACAATGGAAAAACTGCTTCAGAATATAAGTGGTTATCAGCCGGAAAAGAGACTTCAGGCGGTTTCACAGCATTTGGAAGAACTTGGAAACTACGAATCCGGAGCATGTAATGAGAGACTTAGTGAGATAATCCAAGGTGTATGTGATGGGGTTGATTCGTGAGGAGAGAACTATGGAAGAAAATATTCAGGTATCGGTGATTATGCCGGTTCACAACGGAGAAAAATATTTAAGAGATACTTTAGAATGTGTGGTTAATCAGTCACTTAAGAATATAGAGATTATCTGTGTAAATGATGGTTCTGATGATGCTAGTATTCAGATTTTAGAGGAATATAGCAGTAAGGATTCCAGAATTCTGATTGTAAATCAGGAAAAGAGCAACGCAGGAGTGGCAAGGAATCATGGATTAAAACAGGCAAAAGGGAAATATCTGGTATTTTGGGATTCGGATGATTTATTTGAGACCAATGCCTTAGAAGTAATGTTTAACCAGTGTGAACAGGATGGGGCTGATTTATGTGTTTGTAATGCAAATCAGTATTATACAGACACAGGTGCTTATTTAGAAAGGCCGTATTATTTGAAGGAAAAATATCTTCCGGAACAGATACCTTTTTCAAGAAAGATTATAGGACCATATATTTTGAATTTTACAACCAGTGTGCCGTGGAATAAAATGGTGAAAGCAGAGTTTATAAAGGAAAAGGCAATCTGCTTTCAGGATATTGAACGGGCAAATGACCAGTATTTTTCTATATTATCCATCACACTGGCAGAACGGATTACGGTTGTCAGAGATATTCTTGTACACTATCGAGTGCGCCAGGATGGTAATTTAACAAAAGATTTTTCGAGTACACCAATGTGTGCATTTTATGCGCTAAAGGCTTCGTACGATAAGCTCATGGAGTTAGGGGTTTTGCAGGAAGAAGATTTACGCCGCTCTTTTGCAAACAAAGCCTTGAATTCTCTAATATATAGTCTTAATATTCAAAATGATGTAACAGCCTATAAGCAGCTTTATGAATATCTTACACAAGGTGGTTTTGAAAATGTAGGGATATGTGATTGTGGAAAGGATTATTATTTTAGTCTGGCTGAATATGAGAATTATAAGAAAATGATGGCACATACTTATGCGGAATATCTTCTGTTGAAGAATAAGGAATACCGGGATAGTATAGTAGAGAAGAATCAAAAAAACAAGGAGCTTGTACAGGAAAATAAAGAACTGAAAAAGGACAGAAAAGAATTAAACTCCATCAAAAGCAGAAAGTGGTATAAGATCATCACAAAGATGCTTGATATTCTGGATCGTATCAAAGGAAAAAAGTAAAGAAAGAAATGGTGGTACAATGAAGATTAATGAAAATACATTTGTAACAGTAGATAAGCTCGCAATCCGGAGAAATCTGATGATGGTTGGAGTTATGGTAAAAGACACTTCGGGAAAACCAGAATCCTTAGAGATTAAGCTTGCAATTTGTTTTTCCAATAAAGAAGAAAGCAGGATTGTTCCTTTGCCGATTACCGGTTCCAGCTACGATGAAAATGGAAGCTATATTGGATATGCGTATTTTGAATACGAAATGGACACCTTGTTTCGGAATCGTGATTTAAATGAATTTGTAGTAGATGTGCAGATTTATAATGGAAAAGGTTATCAAAGTGTTATAGTAGAGAATACAACATTTAACCAGTTAAAGAGTGAGAATGAATACAAATGTGAAGTGGAAAATCAGCAGATTGTCATTCGACGTAAGAAACCAGTAAAAGCGCAGTATCACAATGTACTGTTGTCAATGTTGTGTGGCATATACCGATTAATAGAATTTCTTGTGGGAACTCTTTTGATACCATTATTTTTACTGGATGGAATTTACGTTATTGTATTGAATCAAAAGAGAAGAATGGAAGAGGAGAATTTTGGAGGAAGTCAGTTAAAACGGACGATTCTTTTTGCAAAATGGAGATATTCTGCTTTTTGCAGACTCACGATAAATATCAGTAAACTGAAAAGAATGGTGTTAGATGTTACGGCTTCTTTCCTTTCATTGTTTACCAAAAAGGACAGTGTTTTATTTGTTTCGTCCAGAAGAGGGGATTTAACCGGAAATATTGCATATGTAAATGATGTACTGCAGCAAAAAGGTGCAAAAGTATTATTCTGGTTAGAGCCGGGAAAGACGAAGGATACAAAGTGGAGCCGGATTTTTTCACTGGCTGGAATGATTGCAAAAAGTAAGGTGGTGGTGGTGGATGATTTCACTCCTATCTTAAATGATGTGTCAGCCTTGAAGAAATGCAAACTGATTCAGCTCTGGCATGCCTGTGGAGCGTTTAAAACTTTTGGCTTTTCAAGACTTGGAAAGGATGGTGGCCCAAACCAGACAACACCGAATCACAGAAACTATGACTATGCAATTGTCAGTTCATCAGAAATCAGACGTTTCTATGCAGAGGGATTTGGAATCGATGAGAAGAACGTGCTTCCTCTTGGGGTGCCAAGAACCGATGATTTTTTTGATGCAGCACATGGTAAGGCAATCCGGGAAAAGATATATAAAGAATATCCTGTGCTAAAGAATAAGAAAGTGATTATGTTTGCACCAACCTTCCGGGGAAATGGGGCGAATACGGCATATTATCCATTTGAAATGTTTCATGTGGAAAAGCTGTTAGAGAAGCTTCCGGATGAATATATGGTAATTATTAAGCATCATCCCTTTGTTCCAGATAGCCATCCGGTAAGTGATGCAGTGAAAAACAGGGTACTGGATTTATCCAGGGAATCGGAAATTAACGATTTATTGTTTGTAACGGATTTGCTGATAACGGATTATTCTTCTGTTATATTTGAAGCCTCTCTTTTAGATATTCCGATGTTGTTTTATGCATTTGACCTGGAAGATTATGTGGTAAACAGAGATTTTTATTATCCGTTTAAGAATTTTGTACCGGGAAAGATTGTAAGAAACTTAGAGCAGATTATAGCGGCAATTGAAAAAGAAGATTATCAGAAAGAAAAAGTAGAGAATTTTAAACATCGGTTTTTTGATGATTTGGATGGAAAGTCATCATTGCGTGTAGCAGAGTTTATAATTGGACTGGTGGAAAGTAAGAAAAAGTAAAAACTTGTGGAACGGATTATTCTATGGTAGAATAGTCAGGATAAGGAGATATAGAAGCGATGATAAAACGTTTTATTCAGGATGTAACGAAATACAAAAATTATGCTGTAAGGGCAGCAAAATCGTCATTAAAGACGGAAGTGGCAAATTCATATTTAAACTGGATTTGGTGGATATTAGATCCGTTATTTACCATGTTAATATACTACGTTATTTTTGGTATTATGTTTGATGGAAAAGAACCATATTTTACAACGTTTATTTTTATTGGTCTTACCATGTGGAACTTTTTTAATAAGAACGTGGTGCAAAGTGTCAATATGATTAAGAGGAATAAGTCCATTGTTTCAAAGGTGTATATTCCAAAGTTCATTTTACTGATATCCAATATGATAACTAATGCATTCCGTATGTGCATTTCATGGGGCATTGTTGTATTAATGATGATTTTTTCGGGTGTGAAACTATCCTTTAATATATTATGGTTTATTCCGATTATGTTTGTTTTAATACTTTTGACATTTGCAGTTAGTATTCATTTACTGCATTTTGGTGTGTTTGTAGAAGATTTAAGTAATGTGATTAATATTGCATTTAGGCTGTTGTTTTATATGACTGGTATCTTTTATGATATTTCAACCAGAATTGATGAACCGTATTGTACTATACTGACATATGGTAATCCAATTGCAATGCTGCTACGGGATATGCGAAACGTGCTGCTTTATCAGACCCCGCCTAACGTGATAGGACTTCTTGTATGGGCTGTTATTGGTTTGATTTTTGCAATGCTTGGTATTCGTCAGGTATATAAGAACGAGAATAGTTATGTAAAGGTGATTTAGGTGAGTATGGAGAACGAAGTGAAGGATAAGAAGAACGAGAATATGGATAATCTGGATGTGGAAAAAGATAATATTGCAATTGAGGTAAAGGATCTGTGCATTGGATATAAGAATATTAAGGCATATTCCATTAAGAAGAACCTGTTAAAGCTTAAGAAGGTGCATGTGGAAGAATTCCAGGCAGTAAAAGGAGTATCCTTTACCGTTCCACAGGGACAGATTTTAGGTATTATTGGTAAGAATGGAAGCGGCAAGTCTACGATGTTAAAAGCTCTTGCCGGAATTTTCTGTCCGGATGAGGGAACCATTGATTTAAAGGGACATACAGTATCTTTGTTGTCCATCGGTGTTGGATTTCAAAAGGAGATTACCGGAAGAGAGAATATTTTGCTATCCGGAATGCTTCTCGGGTTTTCAGAGGAAGAGATTCGGGCAAAGATGCCGGATATTATAGAGTTTGCAGAACTTGGTAAGTTTATCGACATGCCGGTTAAGACGTATTCCAGCGGTATGCATTCCAAGCTGGCATTTTCCATCACTGCAATTCTTGAGACAGAGATTATGCTGATTGATGAGGTATTAAGTGTTGGTGATGAACGCTTCAAAAAGAAGAGTTATGCAAAGATGAAGGAATTAATTTCAAACAGGGATCGTACCGTTGTCATTGTATCCCATGGTATTAATACATTGAAGGAATTGTGTGACAAAGTAATGTGGATGCATGATGGTGAGATTAAAATGATAGGAGATCCGGAGCCTGTATTAGAGGAATACCAGGAGTTTATGAAACTGTGATAAATAGAATTGTAAAATGGATAGTATTTAAATGTATATATCCAATATCATACCGGATAGCGGCCTTTAAGCGAGTAAAGAATGAAAAAATACTCTTTGTGGAGAATCATCAGGATACCTTATCTGATAATTTTCTGAGGCTTTATAAGACTTTAGAAGAGAGAGAATATGAGATTCATGTTCATTTTTTGAAGGTTGCAGATTCCGGGTGGAAGGATGTTATTATAAGGACTCTGCGGATGATTTTTGATATGGCAGATGCGAAATGTGTGTTTATTAGTGAGTCGAACAGCGTATTTGGTGCTTTCAAGCTTCGGAAAGGAACAAAGCTAGTTCAGGTATGGCATGCATGCGGAGCCTTTAAAAAATGGGGCTTTAGTGTTGCAGAGCAAAGTTTTGGAGATAATCGGAAGGAGCTTATGCGATATAGCGGTCATCGGAATTACAGCCTTGTACCGGTAAGCGGGCAGGCTGTTTGCTGGGCATATGCAGAGGCTTTTGGCTTACAGGAAAGAAGTGAGGTGATAAAGCCTCTTGGCGTGAGCCGGACAGACTCTTATTTTGAAGAAGCATGTTTAAAACAGGCAAAAGAGCATTTAAATGCATTACCAATTTCCATGAAAGGAAAAAAGGTTGTTTTGTATGCACCTACTTTTCGGGGAGAGATCAAAGAGGCGGTAACGCCGAAACAATTTGATTTGGAAAAATTTTATGATAGATTTCACAAAGAATATATATTATTGATTAAGCAACATCCTTTTGTAAAGAAAGCAGTAGAGATTCCGGAACGTATCCGGGATGCGTGTATGGAGATTACGACACAGATGACTACAGAAGAGCTTTTGATGGTTGCAGATGTCTGTATTACGGATTACTCTTCTGTTGTCTTTGATTATTCCTTAAGAAATAAACCAATGCTGTTTTTTGCTTTTGATTTAGAAGAGTATTATGATGAACGGGGATTTTATTATCCTTATGAAGAGTTTGTTCCGGGACCGGTTGTTAGGACAATGGATGAACTTATGGCTGCGATGGAAGAGATAGAACAGTTTAATGAGAATAGGATGAAGAATTTTAGAGATTCCTACATGAGCGGATGTGACGGACATGCCACAGAGCGTATAGTAAGAGAAATATTTGGATAGTCATTGTGAGTGCTATCTTAAGTGAATAAGGAGGCAGTTATGGAAAATAGCAATGTATTTGGTGTGATTTTAGCTGGTGGAAAGGGAACCCGCATGGGAAATGTGGAGAAACCAAAACAGTTTATGGAGATTGGACATAAGCCGATTATCGTGCACACAATTGAAAAGTTTGTCATGAATCCGACTTTTTGCAAAGTGCTGGTGTTGTCTCCAAAGCAATGGATTAAGCATACACAGGATTTAGTTCGGAAATACATTCCAAATAGTGAACAGGTGGTAGTGATTGAAGGTGGCAGTACACGGAATGAAACCATTATGAATGCGATTGCCTATATTGAAGAGTGTGGAAGCCTGAATGAAGAGACCATTATTGTGACACATGATTCGGTAAGACCATTTGTAACTCATAGGATTTTAGAGGAGAATATCAAATATGCAAAAGAATATGGTGCCTGTGATACGGTAATTCCGGCGACAGATACCATTGTGGAAAGTAAGAATAACCAGTTTATTACCGATATTCCGGATCGTTCGAAAATGTACCAGGGACAGACACCACAGTCTTTTAAAGCAATGCAGCTTCGAAAGCTTTATCAGGCACTGTCGGATGAAGAAAAAGAGATTTTGACAGATGCATGTAAGATATTGGTGATAAAAGGTGAGAAGGTTCATTTAGTGGATGGAGAGGTATCTAATATTAAGATTACGTATCCATATGATTTAAGAGTGGCAGAAGCACTGCTCGGCGGAATGGAGTAATTATGTTAAATGCAGTATATCAATTAAAAAGTCCAAGACAATTTGAAATGGTATTTAAGGATATCGCCTTTGATAACACACATGTCATTGTGCGGCCAACATATCTGTCTATTTGTAATGCAGATCAAAGATATTATCAGGGGTTAAGACCAAAGGAGATATTAAAACAAAAACTGCCGATGGCGCTTATTCATGAAGCCATTGGAAAAGTAGTATATGATCCAACGAATACGTTCCAGACCGGAGATCTGGTGGTTATGATACCAAATCTTCCATGTGAGGAAGATGAGGTGATTGCTGAGAATTATCTTAGAAGTTCAAAGTTTCGTGCAAGTGGAACGGATGGTTTTTTGCAGGAGTATGTTTCTACAACGGTGGATCGCGTTGTAAAACTTCCAAAAGACATTAATCCGTTTGTGGCAGCTTTTACAGAGATTGTAAGTGTAAGTTATCATGCCATTGACCGTTTTGTACACACAGCCCATAAGCGGAGAAATTCCATAGGTGTGTGGGGAGATGGCAATGTGGGCTATATTACGTCGTTGCTCTTAAAGACAATGTATCCGGAGACGAAGGTTTATGTAATGGGTGTAAATGAATCAAAGCTTAATGATTTTACCTTTGTGGATGGGACATATCTTGTGAATGAGATTCCAAATGAGTTTCGGATTGACCATGGATTTGAATGTGTAGGCGGTAATGGAGCCCATAAGGCAATCAATCAGATTATTGATTACATTCATCCGGAGGGACCCATAGCGATTCTTGGTGTCTCAGAGGATTTAGCACCAATTAATACAAGAATGGTGTTGGAAAAGGGCCTTAAGATTATGGGAAGCAGCCGCAGTGGAAGAAGCGACTTTGTTAATCTGGTAGAGTTATACAAAGCGCATCCGGAGGTAGTAGACTACTTAGAGAATATTGTAGGTGAACAGATTGTTGTCCGGGAAATCCGGGATATTGCCAGAGCATTTGAAAAGGATATTCACAAGCTGATTGGTAAGACAATTATGGTTTGGGAAAAATAACGAAAAATATAGACATGGAGGATAAGAATATGAAGATAGCAGTTGCAGGTACAGGATATGTGGGATTATCAAATTCCATTCTTTTATCTCAGCATAATGAGGTGTATGCAGTAGATATTATTCAGGAAAAGGTAGATATGATTAATAACAGAAAGTCACCGTTAGTAGATGCGGAGATTGAAGATTATCTCGCAAACAAAGAGCTGAATCTGACAGCAACAACAGATGCTAAAATGGCTTATAAGGATGCAGAATTTGTTATTATTTCCACACCAACAAACTATGATCCTAAGAAGAATTATTTTGATACTTCTTCTGTAGAAGCTGTTATTGAGTTGGTTATGGAAGTAAATCCAAATGCTATTATGGTAATCAAATCTACCGTTCCGGTTGGATATACATTGTCTGTGCGGGAAAAATACAATTGTGATAATATTATTTTTTCACCAGAGTTTTTAAGAGAGGGACGGGCTTTATACGATAACCTTTATCCATCCAGAATTATTGTAGGTGCGCCACTTGAGGATGAAAGACTGAACGCAGCGGCTCATACTTTTGCAGGATTGTTAGCTGGCGGAGCAATTAAAGAAAATATTGATATTCTCTATACGAATCCAACAGAGGCAGAGGCAGTTAAGCTGTTTGCAAATACATATCTTGCACTCAGAGTGGCATTCTTTAATGAATTAGATACCTATGCTGAAGTAAGAGGATTGAATTCAAAGCAGATTATAGAGGGTATTGGTTTAGACCCACGTATTGGTACGCATTATAACAATCCTTCTTTCGGATATGGTGGATATTGTCTGCCAAAGGATACAAAACAGCTTCGTGCTAATTTTGAGGATGTACCGAACAATATTATCGGTGCCATTGTGGAGGCAAACTCAACCCGTAAGGATTTTATAGCGGAACAGATTCTTACAAAGGCAGGATTTCCAGAGAAGAAAAATCCGGTTGTTGGAATTTACCGTCTTACCATGAAGGCAAATTCAGACAACTTCCGTCAATCCTCTATTCAGGGTGTTATGAAGCGTATTAAGGCAAAGGGTGTTGAGGTTGTAATTTATGAACCGACTCTTAAGGAAGAAGATTTCTTTAACAGCAGGGTTATTCAGGACTTTGATGAGTTTAAGAAGATTTCGGATGTGATTGTTGCAAACCGGAATAGTGACGATTTGGCAGATGTAGAAGATAAGGTGTATACAAGAGATTTGTATGCGAGAGATTAAAAAGAGATTATTAGGTGGTTGAATGAATATAGGACATGAAGAAATAGATATAAAAAAAACTTCATGGGAAGAGATGTTGTTTCTGGTTGTGTTTGGTGCATGGCTGCTCATATTAAATTTCTCACTGACCAATGTAACGAAGCTGTTTCCATATAAGAAGCTGTTGTTGTGTGTGAATTATGCAGTATTTTTTCTGCTGGTATTTCATCTGATTCGCAACAGACATATGAAGCTGTCAAATTGGGTATGGATTATCGTGTTTCTATTGGTTTCCCTGATATCTGGAAGAGAGTCGGGAGTGGTATATATTTTTCCGACAACGGCGCTGATTGTGGCAGGACGCAATATGGATTACAAGAAAGTGTTCCGGGTCTATATTGCAATTGCACCTTGTGTGCTGACATTAGCAGCTTTTTGTGCAAACCGTAAAATGATTCCAAGTACCATTATTGAAGGGGAGAGGCAACGGTATGCATTAGGGTATACTTATGTATCCTTTGCTTCCCATATTGTTTTATTTGTAACGTTAAGTTATATTGCAATTCGAAAGCGAATACACATATGGGAACTGGCAATACTTGGTATAGCAAATTATGTAATTTATCAGTTTACAGATACCAGAGTTTCTTTCTATATTGCAGTATTGATACTGGGTCTGACATTGATTTGCAGAACCATTCCGGAGTATATGGATAAGAAGATTACCATTCGGAATCAGAAAGTTAGTCGTGTATTTCAGGTGATGTTTGCGGCAGTGCCGGGAACAATCTGTATCGTGTCCTATCTTTTGCACTGGTTTTATGATGAGAACAGTCAGCTATGGGTCATGCTTAACAACTGGCTGAGTACGAGACTGGCATTAGGGCATCAGGCATTGCTTCATATGCAGCATACTTTGTTCGGACAGGAGATTGTCTGGAAAGAGGTTGCAAAAGCGATTGGTGATGGGAATTATTTCTATGTAGATAATTTTTATATGCACTATGAGCTAAAGCAGGGAATTATCTATCTTCTGCTTATCCTGATTGGCTATACCTGTGTTATGTGGAAAGCATACGAAAAGAAGAATGTCGGCATCATACTTGGTATGATCGGAATTCTCCTGTTTGGAATTATGGATCCGGAAACGGCAGATTTGCGTTTTCAGCCTTTTGTGCTGTTGATTGGATGGATGATGGGGGATGAGGAGAATGAGACTAAATCTGTCGATAAAGTTGTTGAAGATGCTAAAGATAGAGTTGTAGAAGTGCAGTAACAAGGGAACATTTAGTTCTTTGTGTATACTTCTATGATTTAAGAGGAAGAATATTGTGTTTAAAAGGAGGAGCTGACTTTTTATTGTAACAAAAAGTCAGCTTGTTCGTGTGATAGATTAGGGTTATAAAAAGGGTCAGTAATACTTAATATCTCACCCCATGTATTGGTTAAATGTTCTAAATCGTCCTCATTTTCACAGATTTTGTGTTTATGTGGGTTTTCTAATTTCAATTTAGTTTCCATTTCTGCATAAGGTGTATAGATATTGGAAAAATTTGCGTTTCGTAATTTTAAGCATATATCTATATCATATAATTGGTTTGTGTATCTGATATCAAATCCACCAACTTTATGAAATATTTTTGTTTGGAACATCATGCATTTTGCTGATACACATGTTATGTTTTGTGCAAGGTTTGCTCGATTGTAATATCCAGGGTTATTTTTGGATAGTCCCTGATGAGCATAACCAATATTGTTATCACCAATGCCTAGCATAATTCCTGCATGGTAAATTTTATTGTTTTTGGAAAGTATTTTAGCACCTACTGCTCCAATATTTGGCTGTACGCTAAACATAAGTAATTCGTCAATCCATGTACTGTTTATTGGTTTGACTTTATTGTTAAGAATAATCATGTGTTTTCCACTTGCAAATGAGGAAAGATGATTATATACTGCTCCTGGAGTTTTTAATGTAATAGTATTTATATCTATAAATGAAATATTATTATATTTTTCAAATATACAGTAATGCTTACTCTTGGTATTTTCAGTAGCTATGATTAATTCATAGTTTGTATAGGAGGTATGTTTTCTTAAATTATCTATGCAATGCGAAGTAGACTTATAGTCACATTCGTCCCAAATTAAAATTGATATAAGTGGTGAAGCCGGTATTTCGTATTGAATTCTATAAAAACCAAGATTGTTAGTTATATTGACAATTCCATTACGTCCGATGCGTTCTAGATGTTCTTCAAGTGCATGTTTTCCAGCTTCGTAAGCATACATTTTGCTTTTAGGGTTGGAAGCAGTAGAGTCAGTATGAGAACGCCAATGGTAAAGGATTTTTGGAATATGATATACTAAATTGGCTTTTTCACAGCAACGTAAAAATAGGTCATAGTCCTGAGCACCATTAAAGGCGGGACGGAATTCTCCAACTTGATTTAGTAAACTTCTTTTTATTACACTAAAATGACAAATATAGTTATTCGCACGAAGTAATTCTATGTTAAAGTCTGGTTTGAAGTGAGGCTTAAGAAAGAGCCCGGTACTGTCATCAATGCTGTCTTCATCTGAATATATAAAGTCTGGTGAGGCAAGGTTAATTGCTTTTACGACTTCATAAAGTGCATTTGGAGTGAGAAGGTCATCATGATCTAACAAACCAATATAATCACCTGTTGCTTCGTGTAGGGCAGCATTTGTATTTTCGGATATTCCCAAGTTTGATGATAAGGAAATATGAAGAATTCGTTTGTCGGTAGCAGCTAAATCTAAAAGTTTTTTTCGGTGTATAGGTGAGTCAATGTTTGCATCTGCAATGACGAGCTGCCAATTTGAATAGCTCTGTTTGCATAGAGAATCGTATAGTTCATCTATGAAACGTTCTTTCGTATGATAAGCAGGAACAAGAATGCTGATTAAAGGATTATATGAAAAAACAGTAGATGTTTCCTGATTTAATTCAGAGGATGAAATAGTATGCTTTTTTTGCCAATCATCATAAGTGTTTGTTGATGAAAAAAAAGAGGTTAATTTGTAAAAAGTTTGGGCAGGACCTTTTGTTATTATAGCATTTATAAGAAGTTTACAATTTGAAAAAGTTAATAGTTGTTTTATGTTCATACATATGTCTCCGTTTCTATTCCGTTAGTACTAAATAATAACATATTTAAATTTTGCTCGCAATCTTTTGTGAAATAAGTAAGGTAGTAACTTGACGGATTTGAGCATGGAAATTATAATTTGATAGAAGTATTTTATTTGGAGATAGATATGATATCAGTTTGTATAGCAACATATAATGGTGAACGGTATATAAAAGAACAGTTGGAATCCGTTTTGTCTAATTTAACAGAAGAGGATGAAATTGTGATATCAGATGATGGCTCAACAGATTCCACAGAAGAGATGATTTTGTCATATTGTGAGCAGGACCAGCGGATTCACTTTGTTAGAGGAAAGGGTTTGGGTGTAATTCAGAATTTCCAAAATGCTATTTCGCATGCAAAAGGAGAAATTATCTTTTTGTGTGATCAGGATGATATATGGTTTGAGGATAAGGTAGATAAGGTAATGCGATGTTTCAAGAATCAAGCATGTTCAGTTGTTGTACACGATGCGATAGTTGTTGATGATACAGAGCAGGTTATCATGAAGTCATTTCAGGCGTTTCGAAGAGGCGGAAGCGGTGTAATACATAATATTGTAAGAAATTCTTATATTGGATGCTGCATGGCATTTCGAAAGGAATTAGTACCCTATATAATGCCAATACCGAATAATATAGAGATGCATGATCAGTGGATTGGTGTCTTAGGAGATATACATGGTGGAAGCTTCTTTTTGGAGGAGCCGTTGCTTTATTATAGAAGACATGGTGATAATGCTTCTGCTATAGAACACTATCCGGTTGGAAAAATGATTTCAAATCGGATTGTATTTTGCTGGCAATTGTTGAAACGCAGTATTCGAGGAAAAGTGAAAGGATAGCATGTTTTATGATGGAAAAAAATGATATTACAATCATATGTCCGTTGTATAATGCGGAGGAGTATATAGTGAATCTGCACCAAAGTATATTGATGCAACAAAATGTGAATATTAAAGAAATACGATATGTTTTAACAGAAAGCTCAGATCAGACCAAAAGCATGCTGGAAGAGAATCATATACCATATAAGATGATTCCAAGACAGGAGTTTTCTCATAGCCTGGTGCGTGAACGAGAGGCTATGGAAGCAGAAGGAAAAATTCTTGTATTTATTACACAGGATGTAAGAATTCAGCGAAAAGACTGGCTGTATGAGCTGGTAAAACCGATTATGGAAAATCGGGCAGAAGCATGCTATTCCAGACAGTTGTGTGATAATAATTCAATTGAAAAATATACAAGGGAAAAGAACTATCCGGCAGTATCAAGAGTGGTTTCGAAGAAGGATATTCCGGAATTAGGTCTTAATACTTTCTTTTTCTCAGATGCTGCTTCTGCAATTCGGAAAGACGTGTTTGTAGAGCTGAATGGATATGATCAGAAAGAACTGCCAATCAGCGAGGATATGTATATTGCATATAAGGTGATTATGAAGGATTACCGGATACAGTATTGTGCTGAGTCGGAGGTGATTCACTCTCATCGTTTCACATTAAAGCAGCAGTTTGAACGGTATCGTTTAACAGGAAGATTTTTTAAAGAAAATGCCTATCTGGATCAGTATGGAACCAATCGTTCTGGCGGTAATCTTGCAAAATATATATTAAAACGTGCGTTGGAAGAACGTAATATCAGGGTATTGTTACAATTTGTACCGAATATGGCAGCCAGATTTATAGGAATGAAAGCAGGTAAACTGTTGTAGGATTCCAGGATAGATGAAAGGACAGAGATATGAACAGTCGTAGGAATGGAAAAAACAGCTCCAGTTGGTTAAAACATATTGATTTTTCCGTACTGGATTTGCTGGGATTGGAATTAGCCTTTTTAACAGCATATTATATGTATTTTGGAGCAGATTATGCCACAAGCTGGTATATTTATCGAAATATATTATTTTTGTTAGCAGGAGTGGATTTTGTTGTAGACTTTCTCCTTCATAACCACAAAGATATTTTGCGCAGAGGATGGTATATAGAGGCAGTACAGACGATAAAACAGGTTAGCAGTGTGATGATTAGTGTCTTGATTATTCTGTTCCTTATAAAGCAGTCAGCTACTTATTCACGTATTATTCTTACAACCACATGGGTTATTGCGGTTGTGTATACGTATATTTTCCGTTGTATTTTAAAGTACGCATTACAAAAATACCATAATACACATAAAAGTCTGCCATATGCACTGATTGTAACAACTTCAGATGAAGCAGATGAATGTATGAGAAGATTAAATTTTCGGCAGTTTTTGGACGTGGAAGTACGAGGACTGATGCTTTTGGATAAGAATGCCAAAGGTCAGAAATTTGGAGAAATAGAGGTTGTAGCAAACAAGGATGATTTTTTAGGGTATGCTATGGAAAATGTGGTAGATGAGGTGTTTGTGGATGTGTCATCCTATGACATAGAGCTTCAGAAGTTCATCAATAGTTTGGTGAATATGGGTATTACTGTGCATATTAATATTAATCAAATTTATGCTGGCTTGCCAAATAAACGGGTAGAAGAATTTAATGGATTTACGGTTATGACTACCGGCGTGAATGCAATGGATACGCATCAGATGATGTTTAAACGTCTGTTTGATATAATAGGTGGCTTTATTGGAAGTATTATAACGATTGTGCTTTGTGTTATTGTGGGTCCTATTATATTCATTATGGATCCGGGTCCTATCTTTTTTGTACAGGAACGTGTTGGAAAGAATGGAAGAAAATTTAAGATGTATAAGTTTCGCTCTATGTATATGGATGCAGAAGAACGAAAGAAAGAACTGCTTTCAAAAAATGAGATGGATGGCAATCTGATGTTCAAGATAACAGAGGATCCAAGAATTATCGGAAGCCGGTTTGTTGAAAAAAATGGAAAGAAGATATATAAGAAAGGATTTGGCGGATTCCTGCGTGCTACCAGTATTGATGAGATGCCGCAGATGTTCAATGTTCTTAAGGGAGACATGAGCCTGGTGGGAACTCGCCCGCCTACAGTCGATGAGGTAGAGCAGTATGACCTTCATCATAAAGTAAGACTTAGTATGCGTCCGGGAATTACCGGAATGTGGCAGGTAAGTGGAAGAAGTGATATTACGGATTTTGAAGAAGTAGTAAAGCTTGACCGGGAATATATTGCAACATGGTCTCTTAATCTGGATGCAAAGATTCTATTCCGCACCATTTATGTGGTGCTTGCAAGGAAAGGGTCGAGGTAGGTTTTGGTGATGATATACCGAGAGCAGTGGATTTTTGCAATGGTCAAAGAACTTGCACAATTTAGACTGTTATGATATGGTAAATAAGTATATTTTAGAAAGAATAGAAGGCTGATACGAGTATGAATAAAAAATATTTGACGAAAAGATTATTGGGCATCATTATTATATTATATGGAGTGATAAGTGTGGTGTTTTATTATGCTGCGAATTATCAGATAAAGCATACACCTCAAAATCAAATTCAAGAAGAAAATGATGGTAGTATTGGTGCAATTTTAGATGGGAGAAAAGTTATTCAGAGATTTAGCTATGATGGTGACTATCTTCAAAGAATAGCACTAAAAGTTGGAACATATGCTAGAAAAAATAATGGTAAGATAATTGTCTCATTGTACGATGCGGAAGATAAATTGCTTTGGGAAGAAGAGAAAGAGGCATCAAAGTTAGAAGATAATTCTGATTGGTGGTTGAATGTGAACAAAAGATTACCAGGCGGAATGCAGGAATATTATATCACTATTGAAAGTGAAGGTTTTGATGATGATAATAACGTTACAATATACACAAATTCAAAAGAAAATGTTCATAATGGGCAGTTGTATGTTGGAGACGATTTAGTTGAGTCAGAACTGGAAATGGCGATTTATGGTGGGAAAAAGAGAAAATATACTTTCTCTTATTGGTTGATTTGTATTACGTTGCTGGTAATTATAGTGGCAGTGTATTTGATTGAAGTACAAAAAGAAAAAAAAGGAAAAAGAGGATGGTTAAGTAAGCTTTGTTATACATTGGATACTTATCAATTTATGTTAAAGCAGTTAGTGAATCGTGACTTTAAGACAAAGTATAAGCGTTCTGTACTAGGAATGTTTTGGAGCCTGCTCAATCCTTTATTGACAATGGTAGTGCAGTATATTGTATTTTCAACTGTTTTTCGTGGAAATGTACGAAATTTTCCAGTATATTTATTGAGTGGTTCTATTTTGTTTAATTTCTTTACGGAATCAGTTGGTGGAGGATTATCCTCTATAGTTGGAAATGCTTCGTTAATTACAAAGGTAAATGCACCAAAATATATTTATCCTGTGACAAAGGTATTGTCTACGTCCATTAATCTTGTAATATCAATGGTACCAATGTTGGCAGTTGTTTTGATAACTGGTGAAAAAATTAATAAAGCATATTTATTGATTCCTTTTGTAGCATTCTGCTTATTATTGTTTGCAATGGGAATGACACTGATTTTATCTTCGCTGATGGTCTTTTTCAGAGATGTACAATTTTTATGGAGTATCATAAGTTTGTTATGGTTATATGCAACTCCATTATTTTCTT